>NZ_WUJP01001033.1 GCF_009806515.1 Geminicoccus flavidas
CAGGTCGGGCAGACGGTCCGTGCCGAAGCTCGCTAGAAAGGCCGAACGATCGATCGGCAGGGCGAGGAAGGCCGGGGCGTCGCTGCCGCGGGCGGAGTCCAGGATGGCGCGGCCGGCGGCCGGCGGGATGGTGCCGAGGCCCTGGGCCTGGAGCCGGTCATGCAGGTCGGCGCGCCCGGCCGCGGCACCGATCCGGTCCCAGGCGCCCCAGGCGATGCTGACCGCCGCAGCCCCCCGTTCCCGCCGGCGCCGCGCGATGGCGTCCAGCGCTAGGCTGGCGGCGACATGGGCGGCCTGGCCGGCTGAGCCGAACGTGCCCACGGCCGACGAGAACAGGATGAACGGGTCCGCGTCGGGCAGGCGCCGGTCCAGGAGGTCGGCGGCATCCACCTTGGCGCGCAGGACCTGCTCAAGGCTGCGCAGGTCCAGGCGGTCGAATGTGGCGTCGGCCAGCTGGCCGGCGGCATGGACGACACCGCGGATCGGCCCGCAACGGTCCAGGAGCGCAGCCAGTGCCGCGGGATCGGCCAGATCGCAGGCTTCCAGACGGAGCTCGACGCCGCGGGCGGACAAAGCGGCGAAACGGTCGTCACTGGCAGGCACAGTGCGGCCGACCAGCAGCAGGCGGCGGGCACCGGCATCCACCAGATGGTCGGCGATCACCGGCCCCAGGCCACCGAAGGCGCCGGTGACGAGATAGCAGGCGTCCGGATCGAGCGACGGCCGGCCGCCCTGCACCTGGACGGACGCCAGGCGCGGGACCAGGCGTTGCTGGCCCTTCCGGACGATCTCGGCCTCGCCTGCGAAGCTCTCCTCGGCCAGCGCCACCTCGGCTTCGGACGCATCGTCGGCGAGATCCAGGCAGCGTATGTCCAGTTCCGGCCGCTCGCGGCGCAGCGTGCGCGCCATGCCCCAGAGGGCAGCGGCACCCGGATCGGTCGCCGCGTTCGTAGTCTGCAGCACGATGCGGCGTGTGGTGGCAGGCAATGCGTGGACCGCCTCGACCAGGGCCATGCAGCGCCGGGCGATGCTGCCCTGGCCCGGGTCTGCCACGATCCGGACCGGCTGGTGTTGCCTGGCCAGGAGGACGGTCTGGCCGGGCAGGACGCCATGGAGGCCCGGCAGCTTCAGGACGTCGAAGCCTTCCTCGGCCAGCAAGGAAGTCCAGGCGGCTTCGGTGAGCAGCGGATAGGCCTGGCGCAGGTCGCGGTCGGCAAAGCGCCACCAGCCCTCGGTCAGGCCGAACACCAGGTCGATCCAGCCGCCCTGCGTGGTGCTTTCCAGCAGCACCAGGGAGCCGCCGGGACGCAGCGCCGACGCGGCATGGCGGAGGGCCTGGCGCAGGTCGGCGGTGGCGTGGAGAACATTGGCCGCGACGACGAGGTCGAACTGTCCCTCGGGGATGTCCTGCCCGGCGAGCGGCCGCTCGATGTCGAGCAGGCGGGTCTCCATTCCGGGGAAGCGGCTGGTCGCCTGCTCCAGGAAGCTCCGGGAAACGTCGGTGAACCAGTAGTCGGTCCGCTCTGGCCCGAGGCCCCCCAGGACAGCGGCGGTGGTGCCACCGGTGCCGGCGCCGATCTCCAGCACGCGCAGGCGGGCGGCCGGATGGGCGGCGAAGCGGGCGGCCAGCGCCACCAGCGCGTTGCCGGTTCGGTAGGCCGGGGCGTCCTGGTAGATCGCGGCAGGGCCGCCATCGGCAAACAGCACGGCCAGCGGATCGGCCTGGCCCTGCAGGATCGCGGGCAGCGCCTGGCCGCAGCGGTGCAGGAGGTCGAGTTCCGGCCCGTCCGGCGGGGGCTCGGTCGCAGCGGCATGGGCCGCCAGGACCTGGAGCTGGCGGTAGAGGGGCAGATGGCGCGCCACGACGGCCGATTCGGCCACCGCTTCGATCGCATGGTGGGCATAGCGGGCGGCCAGGGCATCCAGGCGGCGGCCGTGCTCGGCGCTGCCGGCAAGCGGTGCCGTGATCGCCGCGGCCTCGGCCAGGGTCGGCCCGGGCTCCCAGCGCACCGCGTGGAGCCAGTCCCGCCAAGTCTCGACCGGTGCAGCGGCGGGACGCAGTTCCAGCCGCTCGACTCGGGCGACCGGCTGGCCGGCTTCATCGAACAGGTCGAGCGTGGCCAGGGTCGCCCCGTCCCGCTCCGCCACCTGCGCGGATACCCAGCGCGCCGTTTCCAGCGGGCCGAACCGGTGGAAGGCGCCGATCCGGGCGGGGATCCGGGCGGCACCGCCGGCACCCAGATGAAGTGCTCCCACCGAGCGCAGCGCCGCGTCGAGCACGATCTCCGGGAGGGGCGATTCCAACCGCGCCAGCACCTGGCCGGGGCCGCGGCGGATCTGGCGCAGGGCATCATAGGTCGGGCCGAAGCGCAGGCCGGTCGCCTCGAGCCAGGCATGGAACGCGCCCGGATCCACCTGGTCGGGACAGGCGGCGTGCAGGCGGTCGAGATCGGCCGTCCCCGGGGCTGCTGCCGGCTCGCCCGGCCGGGCCTGCGCACAGAGCTGCCAGCCCTCGTCCTCGACAAAGCAGCGGATGGCCTGGCCCACCATCGTCCGGAGACGCCGCGGATGGCGGACCTCGACGGGTGCTGCGAACTCGATGTCGGCAAGGCTGCCGCCCTGGCCGGCGGCGGTGGTGGCGGCCGCCAGCCCCAGCAGGATCGCCGCCGCCGGCAGCAGCGGCCGGCCGTTCACCACATGCTCGGCGATGAGCGGCGCGGTCGGCCAGAGCTGGGTTTCCAGTACCGTTTCGCCGTCCGGATCACGGGCGGCGCGCGCGGTGGCGCCGGCAGTGTCCAGCCAGAAGCGCTGGCGCTGGAAGGGGTAGAGCGGCAGCGGCACATGCGGGCCGGCCGGGGCGTCGACGGCAGGATGGGGCGCCTGGCTGGGGACGGCCGTACTCAGATCGTCGGCGGAGAAGGCATGGATCCACCAGCGCAGCCGCGCGCGCTGGTGGGCGGCATTGCGGGCGAGCAGCGGGAATGACGCGGGGTCGGCGTCGAGGATCCGCCGGTACTTGGCCACCAGTGCCTGCAGCGCCGCCTCGGTATGCGCCGAGATCAGGAGGCCCGGGTTCGTTTCGTCACCGGCCACGGCCGGCGTGGCGGCCGGTGGTGGCGGGCCGACCAGCAGATGGGCGTTGGTGCCGCTGAAGCCGAAGCTGCTGATACCCACGGCGCGCGGTGGTGTGGCCGCGAACGCGACGGGCACGCGGATGTCGGTCCCGTCCAGCTCGATGTGCGGGTTCAGCCGCTCGAAATGGATCGAGGGCAGGATGGCGCCGCGCTCGGCCATCAGCGCCGCCTTGATCATGCCGGCCACCCCGGCCGCCGCCTCGGCATGGCCGATATTGCTCTTGACCGAGCCAACCCAGAGCGGCCGGTCGCGCCCGGCGAACACCCGGGCCAGGGCGTGCATCTCGATCGGATCGCCCAGGGCCGTGCCGGTGCCGTGCGCCTCGATCGCGTCGATCTCGCCGGGCTCCATCCCGGCATTGGCCAGCGCTGCGCGGATCACCGCCTCCTGGGCCGGACGGGATGGGGCGGTCAGCCCGGCGGAGCGGCCGTCCTGGCCCACGGCACTGCCGCGGATCACCGCGCGGATCCGGTCGCCGTCGCGGGTCGCGTCGCTCAGACGCTTGAGCACCAGGATGCCGCAGCCCTCGGCGCGCACGAACCCGTCGGCGCGGGCGTCGAACGCCTTGCAACGGCCGTCCGGGGCCAGCATCTGCATCCGGCCCAGCGTCTCGGCGCCGAACGGGGCGAGCGTCAGGTTGACGCCGCCGGCGATCGCCAAGTCGCATTCCCCGGCCCGCAGCGCCTGGATCGCCAGATGGGTGGCCACCAGTGACGAGGAGCAGGCGGTATCGACCACCAGGGCCGGCCCGGTCAGGCCCAGCGCATAGGCGAGCCGCCCGGCGGCGACACCCGGCGCACCGCCGGTGGCGGCATAGCCGTCCTCGCTGCGGGTCCCGGCATCGCCCAGGCGGCCATAATCAGCGGTGCAGATGCCGAGGAACACGCCGGTGCGGCTGCCTTCCAGCAGGTCGGCGCGGATTCCGGCATCCTCCAGCGCATGCCAGGCGACCTCCAGGACCAGGCGCTGCTGCGGGTCCATCGACGCCGCCTCGCGCGGGCTGATGCCGAAGAAGTCGGCGTCGAACCGGTCGACTCCGTCGAGAAAGCCGCCGAAGCGGGCGGGCGAGGCCGGGTCCGCGAGCTTCCAGCGCTCAGGCGGCGCCTCGCGCACGAGGTCCTGCCCTGCCGCCAGTGCCGCCCAGAAATCGTCAGGCGTGTCCGCGCCGGGAAAGCGCAGGCCGATGCCCAGGACCGCTGCAGGCGCACGCAGGCGCGCCTCGGCCGCGTCGAGCCTTGCCTGCATCTTCCCGAGCAGCCGCAGGGTCTGCTGCTTGATGCTGCGCTCGTCGTCCCGGCTCACGCGTCGTCCTTTGCCAGCATGCGCTCGAACCGCGCCAGTTCCTCGTCCAGCGCGGCGTCGTCGAGACTGTCCGGGTCGATGAGGGACGAGCGTACCGCATCCGCGGCGGCTGGCGCCGGCGGGTCGGCCGGCTCCTGCGACGCCACCAGGTCCAGCTCCGCCGCCAGATGGGCGACCAGGGCCTCCACGCTCGGGTGGTCGAACAGGAGGGTGGCCGACAGGCGGGCGCCGACGAGCTGCCCCAGCCGGTTGCGCAGCTCCAGGGCACCCAGGCTGTCCATGCCCTGGTCGGTCAGGGCCCGGCGGGGGTCGAGTGGCTGGCCGGGCGGCAGCAGTCGGGCGCAGGTCTCCATGACCTGCCGGCGGAGCGCCTCGAGCCCCAGGATTGCCGGCCGTTCCGGTGGCTCCGGTGCTTCCTCGGAGGTGGCAGGGGCTGCCTTGGACAGGAGCAGTTCTTCCAGCACGGGCGGGGCGGCCTTGGCACGGAACGCTTGCCAGTCGATCGGCAGCACGACCAGCTGGGCAGCGTCACGGTCCAGAGCCCGGTCCAGGGCACGGAGCGCGGTGGTGCGGTCGATCGTCCCGACGCCGATCCGGGCGAGGCGGGCATCGGCGCCACGCGCCACCGCGGCACCCTTGCCGGCCCAAGCAGCCCAGTCGATCGTGATGCCCCGGCCGGCCATGAAGGCGTCCAGTGCCGCCGATGCGGCGGTATGGCTCGCCTGGCCGGGCGAGCCCAGCACCGCGCCGGCGGACGAGAAGGCGAGGAACAGCTCCAACTCCGGCCAGGTGCTGGCGATCGCCCTGGCACCGGCCAGCTTCGCCTGGAGCGGGGCCGCGATCTCGCCGGGTGTCACGCCTGCGATCGCGCGGTCGGTGAGAACGCCGGCGGCGTGGATGACGCCGCGCAGGGGCGGCAGACGGTGCGCCGCGATGTAGTCGGCGACCCGTGCCAAGCTGGCAGGATCGGCCACGTCGCCGGTGATCGCACCGGGCAGGTCGGACGGCGTGCGGCCCAGCGTGAGCACGGCACCGGCACCCCGCTCACGCAGCCACTCGACCACGTCCGTGCCGATCCCGCCGCGTCCGCCGGTGACGAGATAGGTGCCGTCCGTGCGGATCGGGACCGGCCAGTCCGGGAGGAGGACGAGCTTGCCCAGATGCTCCGCCTGGCGCAGCGCAGCCAGTGCCTGTCCGGCATCCGCCAGCGGCCGGGTCGTGAGGGTCGGCAGGATTGACGGGTCGGCAGCGACAGCCGCCACCAGTTCGTGCAGGAGCCGGCCGAACGTGGCGGCATCCACCCGGTCCAGCTCCACGAGGTCATAGGCGATGTCCGGCCGGAGGCGGCGCACCTGCTCCGCGGCCAGCAGGTCAACCCGGCCGAGCTCGACGAAGCGGCCGCCCGGGCGAAGCAGGTCGAGGCTGGCGCGGCGCACCTCGCCCGCGACCGCACCAATGACGCGGTCCACCTGGCTGGTGGCGGCGAACGCGGTATCGCGGGACAAGTGGATCTCGGCAACGTCCTCGGCGCGCAGCCAGGCACAGCGCTCCTCGGTGCCGGCCGTGGCGACGACCTCGGCACCGGCGGCCCGGGCGAGGCGCAGGGCGAACTGGCCGACGCCGCCGGTGGCGCTGTGGATCAGGACGCGCTGGCCGGGCTCCAGGCCGCGCGTGGCATGCCAGGCGGTGACGCCGGCAACCGGTAGCGCAGCGCCCTGAGCTGCCGACAGCCCGGGCGGCAGCGGGACCACCAGGGCCTGGTCAGCCATCAGGTAGTGGGCGAGCGCGCCGCTGCCGACCGCGATCACCTTCTGGCCCAGCGCGATGCCCTGGACCTCGCTGCCAAGCGCCACCACCTCGCCGGCGCATTCGCCGCCCAGATGATCGGCAGGCACCAAGCCGCCGGCGATCAGCACGTCCTTGAAGTTCAGCCCGGCCGCCAGCACCCGGACCACGACCTGACCCGGCCCCGGATCTGGCCGGGGCAGCGGCTCGCGGCTGAGGTCGGGGCGGAGGCGCCAGGTGGCCGGCCTTGGCGGCAGTTCTTCCAGGCGTGCGCGCAAGCGGCGGCCGCCGCGCCAGGCCGTACGGTCCTCGGCATCGGCCAGCGCCATCTCGGCGGCCAGGGCTGCGGGATCCAGGGATTCCAGATCGACCGAGCGCGGCCGCAGCTCCGGATGCTCCAGGGCGAGGGTGCGGACGAAGCCGGTGATGGCAGCACCATCCGCCGAAGCGCGCTCATCGGCGGCGACGCTCTCGGCGGACAAGGTCGGCACCAGCAGGCGCGGCGGTGCCGCGCGTAGCGTCAATTCGCGGGCCAGTGCCGCGAGCTGGGCTACCGCCTCCTGTGCTGGCAGCCCGGCCAGGGCCGGTAGCGCCACGACCCCCTCGACCGGTCCGTCCGGCAACCGTTCTGCCCAGTCCAGGCCGAGCCTGGCCGCGATTCCGGCATCGCCGCCCAGCGCCAGCCAGGTCCCGGCCGGCGGGCGGACCGCGGTGAGAACTGCCTGGGCGCCAGCGTGGAAGACGGTGGCAGGTGCCACCAGGCCCGCTTCGCCGAACAGGTCCTGCCAGCGCTCCGCCGGCAGCAGCGGGTGGTCCGGGCGCAGCGGGTCGGCGAAGTTCCACCAGCCTTCGGTGGCGCCGAACACCAGGTCGAGGCGGGCGACGGAGGCGGTGCCTTCCACCAGCAGCAGGCGGCCGCCCGGAGCCAGCAGGCGGGTGATCTGCGCCAAAGCCTGGCGCAGGTCCGGAACGACATGGAGAACGTTGGCGGCGACGATCAGGTCGAAGCTGCCGGCCGCCAAGCCCTGAGCAAGCGGATCGCCGGTGATGTCGAGCAGGCCGGTGCGAAAGCCCGGGTGGCCGGCAAAGCGCGCTGCTGCCGCACCCAGGAAGGCGCTGCCGATGTCGGTGAACAGATAGCCGGCTTCCTTGGGCA
>NZ_WUJP01001034.1 GCF_009806515.1 Geminicoccus flavidas
GCACCGGCAGGATGGCAGCGGTGGTGGCACCGGTGCCGCCGCCTATCTCCAGCACCCGCCGGGCAGCCGTGCTGGCGGCGACCGCGGCCACCCTGGCATTGACGGCATCGGTCAGGGCGGAGCCGGCATAGGCGCCGGTTGGCCCGCCGCCATCGAACAGGATGTCTAGGGCATCCTGGCGGCCGGCCAGGATCTCCGGCAGCGCCCGGCCGGCGCGGGCGACCAGCTCGATTTCGTGGCGATGATCGGGATGCTGGTCCGCCAGGCGCTCCGCTTCCTCGGCCGGCACCAGGGAGCGGCGATCATCCGCGGCATGGCGGGCCAGGAGGGCGGCGTAGCGCCGGTGGCGCGGTGCGACTTCCGCGACGCTGCCGGCCTGCGCGGCGAAACCGGCGGCGATCCGCTCCAGGCGCTCGTGGACGGCGGCGATCCGGTCTGGGACGTCCGCCCGCCAAGCCAGGCGGTAGAAGGGATCGACCGGGGCGGCCGCCTTGCGGCACACGACCCGCTGCGCCTGGCCCACGATCCGGCCTTGTGCGTCGGCCCACCAGATGCCGGCGGTGACGCTGCCGCCGCTGGTCGTTTCCAGCTGCGCGGTGGCGGTCGTGGCGCTGGCGATGGCGGGGTCGAGGTCCAGGCGGCCGAAGGCGGTGGGCAGGTAGCCGCCGCCCTCGCCGCCGAACGCCGCCGCCACCGCCTGCAGCCCGGCATCGATGACCGAGACCGGCGTGCCGCCCGGGCGCAGCCGGACCCTGGCCGCCTGACCACCGATCGCGACCTGGTCGAGCGAACGGAATGCCCGTCCGAAGCGGAGACCGGCGGCATCGAGCCTTGCATACCAGGCCGCGGCGTCCAGCCGCTCGGTGACGGCGATGTCGGGCGGGCTGGGGAGGCTGAGTGCGGCTGCGGGCAGGCCGGCTTCCGCTACGGGCCTCCAATTGTCGTCGACTTGGCAGAACCAGCGGGCACGGCTTCCGGGTTCCAGGACCAGGCGGAACGGGATGCCATCCTCGGCCGGGATCTCCACCGGCGCATGGATCGCCAAGCCTTCCAGGGCGGTGACGCCGCGCTCGAGCAGGCTTGCGGGATAGGCGGCGCCGGGCAGGAGGACGCGTCCGTCGACCTGGTGATCGGCGAGGAACGGGTCGGCCGCGAGCGACAGGTCGGCCTCGTGCAGGAAGGTGCCCTGCCCGCTCGCTGTGGCTATGGAAAGGAGGTCGTCCGACTGCCGGGGCGGCAGGTACCAGTAGCGCCTGCCAGGGATGGGAGCCGGGCGCGGAGGGCGGGGTGCCGGGGCGGGGGCGGCTTCCAGCACGAGGTGGGCATTGCTGCCGCCGATGCCGAACGAGCTGACTCCGGCCCGGCGCGGCCCCTGCCAGGGCTCGACCACCCGGACCAGGCGGAACGGGGTGCGCTCCAGGCCGATGCGCGGGTTCGGCTGAGCGGCATGCAGGGTCGGCGCCAGGCGACCCGCTTCCAGCATCAGCACGGCCTTGATCAGGCCGGCGATGCCGGCGGCGGTCTCGGTATGGCCGATATTGGACTTCACCGAGCCGAGAGCCACGCACCCTTGCGGCCGGCCGCTGAAGATGCCGGCGAGTGCTGCCACCTCGATCGGGTCGCCCAGCGGCGTGCCGGTGCCATGCCCCTCGATGCAGCCGATCCCGTCCGGGCCGATTCCGGCCACGGCCATGGCCTCGCTGATCACGGCGGCCTGGCGCTCCTGGCTGGGTGCCGAGAAGCCGACCTTGCGCGCCCCGTCATTGTTGATGGCGCTGCCCAGGATCACCGCACGGATCGGGTCGCCGCTGGCCAGGGCGTCGTCCAGGCGCTTGAGCACCACCACGCCGCAGCCGCTGCCGAAGATCGTGCCGTCGGCCTCGGCACCGTAGCTGCGGCAGCGGCCGGAGGGGGAGAGCATGCCTTCGGACTGATGGAGGTAGCCCACCCGGTGCGGAACGCGGATGCTGACCCCGCCGGCCAGGGCAGCGTCGCATTCGCCGTTCAGCAGGCTCTGGCAGGCCAGATGCACGGCGACCAGCGAGGTGGAGCAGGCGGTCTGCACGCTCACGACCGGGCCCTGCAGGTCCAGCCGGTAGGCGAGCTGCGCCGCGACATAATCCTTGTCGTTACCGGTGATCGCGGTGAGCTGGGCGGCGGAGCTAGGGCCGGCCAGGACATGCGGGGCCAGGCGGGTGAGCAGGTAGGTGCTGATCGCGGCACCGGCAAAGGCGCCGATCGCCAGCCCGCTCCGCTCGGGCTCAAGGCCGGCATCGTCCAGGGCGTCGGCCGCCACCTGCAGGAGGACGCGCTGCTGCGGGTCCATCAGCACCGCCTCGTGCGGCGGGATGGCGAAGCGGGCAGCGTCGAACCGGTCGATCCCGTCCAGCACCGCAGCGGCCGCCACGTAGCGCGGGTCCTGGATCAGCGCCTCGGGCACGCCCTCGGCGGCCAGCTCGTCCGGGCCGATCCGGCTGACCGCATCGCGGCCCGCGAACAGGAGGTCGCGGAACGCATCGAGGTCGGGTGCGCCCGGATAGTGGGCGGCCATGCCGATGATCGCGATCGATCCGCTCATCGGGCCTGCCGGTCCTGCGGCAGGGCGCGGCGGCGCGCCTCCAGGCGGCGCTGGGCGCGGGCATTGCCGTCGGCCAAGGCGGCACTGGCCGGGGCTTCGGCGAGATGCCGGGCGATCTCGGCGACGGTCGGCAGGCGGAACAGGTCGACCACGGTCGGCGCCCGCTCGCCATGCTGCTCGGCCAGGCGGCGCTGCAGCCGGACCAGATGCAGCGAGGTAGCGCCCAGGTCGAACAGGTTGGCGTGGTCGTCGATGGCGGCGCTGCCCAGGATCTGGCCGACCAGGGTGCGGACCGCAGCGGTCTCGGCGCTGGCCGTGGCAGGCAGGGGCTCGGCCGGCGGGCGCAGGGCCTGCCGGTCGACCTTGCCGTTGGCGCTGAGCGGCAGGCTGGGCAGGAGCGTGATCCGGCGCGGCACCATGTAGTCCGGGAGGTGCCGGGCCAGGTGGCGCTGCAGGTCGGTCGCAAGGCTGCCGGGGCGGCTGGAGGCATCCGGGACACCTCCGGCCAGGACGTGGACCAGCACCTGGTCGTCGTGCAGGGCCAGGGTTTCCGCCAGCCCTGCCACCTGCAGCCTGCCGACCGGAAGGAGGCCCAGCGTGTCCGGGAGGTCGGTCATCAGCAGCTGACCGAGATAGCCGGCCTCCAGCAGGCAGAAGTCGCGCGCGGCTTCGCCATAGGTCGGCCGTAGCACGGCGAGGTCGGCCACCAGGAGCAGGAGGAAGGCGGCCTCGTCGAGCGATCGGGCGGTCGGCGGGTGACCGACGCTGAGCGGCGGGACGTCGGACGCCAGCCGGACCAGGGCATGGTCGACCGGGTCGTGGTAGTAGGCGCCGCCATCGATACCCTCCACCCGGCCGGGCTTCACCAGGAGATGGGCCTGGACCGGGTAGAGTGAGCCGGCGGACGGGTAGCGGTGGCGCACCAGCCCGCCCTCCTCGCCCGCCAGGCGGCCGAGCAGGCCGTCGAAGGCGCCGCGCGGCACGGGGGTATCGGCGAAGCTGCGCATGGAGCGGCGGCGGCCGAACTCGGCGGACGGGCTGCGCTCGCCGAGCGGCAGGCGCGTGCGGCCATCCAGCCGCCGGCGGCCGGGCCGCTCAAGCACCTGGATCGCCTTGTCTGTCCCTCCCCCGGCCTCCTCCGGCACGACGAAGGCATGGAGGGTCTTGGCATGGGGCTGGCCGGGGGCAGGCAGGG
>NZ_WUJP01001035.1 GCF_009806515.1 Geminicoccus flavidas
AGCTGGGTGCCGCCGCGATCGCCCGCAGGCTCGGCATCGGCCGGGCCTCAGTCTATCGGGTGCTGGGGGCAGTCAGGCGGTAGCGGGGCAATCGGCGCTGCCCCTCCCCGCCGATACAGCTACTCTGCTACGGGAAATGGGTGGCCAAGCCGATAGCCAGTTGCTGGCATGCACAAGCCATATGACGCGCCGATGGATGACGCCGCGCCGATGGCAGGCAGCTTCGCTACGCGCCCCGGGCAGTCCGCCGATCTCCTCGTCAGCAGAAGATGTGGCTCTCGCTGGCATCAACGCCGATTGCGGCGCTTGTCAGCAACCAAGTCCTGGTCATCGATCTCGAAGCCGGCATCGCGTAAAGCGCGTAAGACGAGGTACTGCTTGGTCACGCGCTGCTCCACGGCCTTCAGGGCGAGGGCTCGATCCAGATATTCTGGCACCTCAATGCGCAGCGACGCCATTGGGGTCTTCTTCGGTCGCTCGAGACTAGTCACCGCGCCCCATTCAGTCCCAATGCGGCGACTGTTTTCGTCTAGGACGGCATCATCGGCCTCCTTGGGACGGATCGCCTTCAGGTCCAGGCGCTTGCGCGGCGGATCGAGGTCGAGCGGCGGAAAGTCGATCTTCTTCATGTGATGGCAGCCAGACGTTCGATGTGCGCCAGGAGTTCGGTCGTGATGGCAGCAACGTTGACGGCGGCCGCTTGGTTACCCGCTTGGCGTGGCGTTCGGCCGGTCAGGTGCAACTCGCGGAACGCAGCCCGCTCCATCAATGCGGTCTCGAAGACGGGCAGCCCCCGCTCTTCGATACTCTCACGGACGTGGCGGGCAGAGCGCGATTCAAAGCCCGGCAGAACGCGGGTCCAGATCAAGGCACGGGCGATGTCAGCCCGGGCCAAATCCTGGGCATCGTCGATCTGAGCGAAGGTTTTCACGGCGTCACGAACGTCCGGTAGGCTGGCTTGACATGGCACCAGTACGAAGTTGCTGCGCTGTAGGCTCTTGAGCGCAAGGGTGGACGATCCACCAGGCAGGTCGACCAGGACAACGTCGTTGTCGGCCTCTGCCTTACGCATGGCGCTTAGTACGTTGCCCTCATCAACTGACGAGATGACCGAGAAGCCTTCGACTGCGGCCTTGGCACCGAAAGCGCTGGAGTGCTGGTTGAGGTCACAGTCGAGCAGGGCAACCCTGTAGCCAGCAGAGGCGAGTTCAGTCCCAAGAAGGATTGCAAGGGTCGTCTTCCCACAGCCCCCCTTGGAGGAAGCGATCGAAACCGTTGCCATATGTACACCTCAACATACTGACACATATTCTAATGTCTATATGGCCTGATGTGCAAGCGTATATAAATACGAGCGTCATTATATACATATTCAATTGTTTATATGTTATTTATTACATGTATAACAATACAAAATGATATATGTACATGTTGATAATTACATTTTTCCATGTGCGCATGATGATATATATGCTGCGGAATTGCGGAACCAGACTCCACGGGAAAGCGAGGATAAGAGCGGCCATCCCAACTTACCCCGTGGAGTCTGGTTCCGCTTTCTGTGGAGTCTGGTTCCGCTCAAACGGCCAAATCAGGGGTTATCCCGTGGAGTCTGGTTCCGCATAGCAAATATAAGAAACAACTATCTCTCAAATAGCTTGCGGAACCAGACTCCACATTGACGACCAACGCGCCAACCGACACGATCCAGCAATGGCCACAATCCATCAGATTATCACCCGAGAAGGAATCGACCAAGCCCGACAAAAGGCTACGACCAAGCATGAGCGCGCTCTGGTCGAAGCAGCTTATCAAGTCCTGACCGAAGATGCCGAGAAGATCGGCTTTACCTACAGCGGTTTCGCGCTGACTTCACTCCCGCACAAGCCCCATACCGATCTAGTCTGGCGGCGTGAGGGACATAATCTGACGCTGCTCATTGAAAGCGGCCGCGATCGCACCGGTAAAGCTATTGGCCTGCCATACGGGTCATACGCCCGCTTCATTCTCCTGTTCTTGCAAAGCGAGGCAGTGCGGACCGGCTCACGCGAGATCGAGCTCGGGCGGAGCATGAGGGTATGGCTCGGAAGTATGGGGCTGTCCATCGGCGGTACGACCTATCGCATGGTCACCGAGCAAGCAAAACGCATCTCTCACTGCCGCTTGCAGTTCTTTATGGATAGGGCAGGGGCCGAAGTGATGCGCCATGGCGGTTTTGTCGACGGCACAATCTCCATGTCGGATCTCGGGGACCAGCAAAGTCTATGGAATGATCGGGTCCTTCTGAACGAGGAGTTCTACCGCGCGCTACGTGATCATCCAGTTCCGGTTAGCACCAGCGCTTTGCGGGCGATCGGCCCCAGGTCAATGGTCATCGACGTGTATATCTGGCTGGCCTACCGCCTGCATGCCCTGACCAGCGATGTTGCAGTCAGCTGGCCTGCCTTGCATAGCCAGTTCGGCTCAGGCTTCCAGCTCATGCGGAAGTTCCGGGCACACTTCATCGAGTGTCTTGATCTGGCACTGGCCGCCTACCCAGACGCCAACGTCAGCGTTGGCGAACGTGGCATAACCCTGCATCCCTCCCGCCCAGCAATCAGCCGGGCCTAGTGTGGAGTCTGGTTCCGCCTGAACCGTTGGCCCGGCACCGGCACAGGGCGGTGCCGGACCAAGAGCGCATGATGCTCCGTAAAATCATCATCTTGTCTTCGCACGCAGGATCAGTTCGTGCTGCTGCGCGGCAGCTCGGTGCGCTCTCAAGGCTGAGCCGAAGCGGCGGTTGTGCTCGCCGTCGTAGCCTACATCCGCGAGCACCGTATCGAAGTCGATAGGTGCTACCTCCTACAGAATTGCCGGTACCAGGTCGGGCGAGTCCTGACAGCAGGCCCGATGCCGGCCACCGCTACCTTGACCTCGCACCGGGACGACGCCCAGTGCTCCAGCACCGTCTCGATCGAAGCACCCGCCATCCACGAACTATGAGATACGGTGAGCCATGGAGGCTGAGATCATTTCAATAATGCAACTGTAATTCTTGCTTGGCTAGGTTTGGAGCCCAAGTTGCATTCTTGCTGAGTATGGTCTCGCGATTACTGCTCCGAGCTTCTCCAATAGCCAACGCGCCTGCTCGACGAGCTGCGCATTGCTTTGCACGAGTTCACTCTTGGAGATGCGAATCGTGTCTTCCATGCCGATGCGGACATGGCCGCCCAGGAGAAAAGCCTGCATCAGCATGAGGAAAGCTGCTCGTCCGATACCGAAGCCGGTCCAAACGGCGTCGCGTGGCAGGAGGTTGCGGGCATAGAGCATCGTCTCGGGGGACGCGGCGAAACCGTACTTGACGCCCAGCACGAGGCTGGCCAGTGGCGGCCCGCGAAACGCGCCATTGGCGAGAAAGTCGCTCAGCAGCGCGATGTCGCCGCTGTCGAACAGCTCGAATTCCGGCCGCACCCCGCCATCGTAGATGATCTCCGCCATCCGGCGCACATAGGGTGGGGTGCTGATCACGACCTCGCTGCCAAAGGTCATGGTGTTGAGGTCGAGGGTGCAGATCTCCGGCCGGAGGTGGCGGATATGCGCCACGCGCTGCTCGGCCGTGACGAAATTGGTGCGCGGGCCGGCCACCTTCGGATCCGTCTCACCGGGCTGGAAGCATCCGCCGGGGCCAGTCGTCACGTTGAGGATCACCTCATCGTTCCGTTCCCGGATCAGGCGGACGAGTTCCTGGTAGTGATCGAGCTCCATGGATGGGCGCCCGTCCGGATGGCGCACGTGAAGGTGGAGGATGGCAGCGCCGGCTTCCGCGGCTTCCAGAGCCGAGGCCGCGATCTCGGCCGGCGTAATCGGAAGGTTTGGGTTGTCCTCGCGCCGGGTCAGGCTGCCGGTGACGGAGCAGGTGATGATCGTCTCGTTGGCCATCGGCGTCGGTCCCGGATGGTGGCTGATGCTCGGGCAGGCCGCTCCGGCCGCTTCACGGCTGCGCCCTGGCAGAGGTTGCCGGCTGGCGGGCGGCGATGCGCCGGTCGTGCCAGTCGAAACAGCGCATCGCCAAAGGAACGAACCAGGGTGAGCCGCCGTAGAAGGGTGCAGTCGGAAAGCGGGCCGTCTCGAAGACCGATTCCGCATCCTCGCGGCCGAGGATGCGGCGCGCCACCAGCCGGCCAAAATGCGTCCCGATCGGAATGCCGGCGAAATTGTAGCCGAGCGCGAAATGGATGCCGTCCTGCCGGCCGATATGGGGCATGAAGTCGAAGGTGCCTGCGCACAGGCCGGTCCAGGCACGGGCGAGGCGGACGTCCTTGAGATCGGGCAGGATCGCTGCCAGCCGGCTACGCAGTGCGGCCGCCAGCGGTGCCGCTGTGTCGCTGGCGGTCCCGGTCAGGCCACCGAACAGGATGCGGTTCGAATCTGGGGCGGGACGGATGAAGTCGATGTTCATCCGCGTGTCGAGATAGGTTCGTCGCCTGGGCAGCAGCCGTTCGATCAGGCCGGGCGGGAGGATCTCGGTCACGACGATGAAGCCGCGAAACGGAATGACGCGCCGGACATGCCAGCTCAGGTGGCGGCTGGTGTAGCCGTTGGTCGCGATCACTACCTGGCGTGCGTGGAACGAGCCGCGCGCCGTGGCGATCCGCTTTTGGCCTTCGCCGGGCTCGATCGATTGGACCGCGGTGAAGGGCAGGAGCCTGACCCCGGCAGCGCGCGCCCGCCGGACCAGGCCCTGATGGTAGAGGCCAGGATGGATCGAGCCCAGGTCCGGGATCACCGCCCCGCCGCAATAAAGGTCCGAGGCAATCTCGCGGTGCTGCTCGTGCCGCTCCACGACCTGGTACGGGAAGCCCACCTCGCGGTGCGTGGCTTCCAGATCGTCGATCAGTGCTCGGAAATGCGCTGGTGAGTTGGCCGCCACGAACCGGCCGCAGATCGTGTGATGGCAGTCGATCGCCTCCGCCTCGACCAGCGCCGCCACGCCCTTCAGGGCGGTGTCGAGCTCGCGATAAACGCTGGCGGCATAGGGGTGGCCGCCCTTCCGCGCGAGCCATTCGACCGAGCGCTTGAGGGTCCGGCCCAGAAAGCCGGCGCTGCGTCGTGCCGCTCCCTCGCCGATGCCCTGGGCATCGAGCACCACGACATCCGCACCGGCGCGCGCAAGATCCAGGGCCGCGACCATGCCGGTGATGCCGCCACCGATGATGGCGACCTCCACCTGGCGGGGCAGGTCGTGGTCCGCGGTGTCACCGCCCTGCCCGGGCGGAGCCGCCAGCCACCAGTAAGGCTCCTCGCGAAAGTCGGGGACGAGCAGCTCTGCCGGGTCCGATCTGCGGGCCGTGCGCAGCATCAGCGCCGTTCTGGCTGGCGGGCCGGGTCGAGACCTGAAACCGAGATTTCTCCCTGATTTCGATAAGCCTTATCGGATAGCAGAACCTTGTGCAGCGGGGGGCTGATCGTCAAGCGGCACCCGGCCGGGCGTGGCCCGCGGGCGGGCTTCCTGTAGCGGCGCCGGGGCAAACGGACTTGCCAAGCTAGTTGTATCGCATAACAATAATTTTCATCGAAAATCGATCTTGATGCGTGGGCTCGGGCGCAGCTCGCGGGTGGAGGCTCATGGTGACTGAATCGAGCGAGATGGCCGGTAAGCTTGCCGTCGTCACCGGCGGTGCCAAAGGCCTGGGCTACGCCATCGCACAGCTCCTGATCACCAGGGGTGCCAGGGTCTGCATCATCGACATCGATGCCGAGGGCCTGAGCCGTGCGGTGGCCAGCCTCGGTGGTGCCGGCAAGGCCGAGGGAGTCGCCGCCGACATCCGCCGGCGCGACGACGCGCATGCCGCGTTCGCCAAGGCCACAGCGAAACTCGGCCATGTCGATGTTCTGATCAACAATGCCGGAGTCTACCCACGCAAGCCGATCCTTGAGATCGATGACGAGGCATGGGACTACACGTTCGACGTGAACCTGCGGTCGATGTTTCACATGACGGTGGCTGCCGCCAATCACATGAAGCCCCGGCGGGCGGGATCGATCGTCTCGATCGCCTCGATCGACGCCTACATCCCCTATGCCAAGAACGCGCATTATGCGGCGGCAAAGGCGGGCGTGATCAGCCTCACCAAGTCCTTCGCGCAGGAGCTGGCGCCTGACGGCATTGTGGTCAACGCCGTTTCGCCGGGCCCGATCGACACGCCCAATCTGCGCGCCCTCGGCATCTACGAGGACCTGGCGAAGTCGACGCCGCTCGGCCGGGTGGCAGCGCCCGAGGACATCGCCGAGGTGGTGTATTTCCTGGCCAGCGGCCGCAATCGCTACATGACCGGCGAGACGGTCATCGCAGGTGGCGGGATCATCATGATCTAGCCCGCACTGCCGGCAAGGGAGGCCGGCGGCGATAAGCAGCGCAACCGGACAAGAACGGGGAAATGCACCATGACCGACGATCCGAAGCTTGCCATGCCGGGTGGGGGCGGTTCCCTCCTGGATCGTCGCCGCGTTCTGGCCGGAACCGGGGCCGCGCTCGGCACGGCGGGTCTGGTCACCGGCTTCCCGTCGATCCTGCGCGCCCAGTCGACCACCCTGACCGTGCCCAATTCTGGCGGTGCGCTCGAGGAGGCCTTCAAGGTCGCCTATTTCGACACGTTCAAGGCGAAGACTGGCATCCAGATCGTCGGCGCCCCCTACATGGACACCGCGCGCGTCAAGGCGATGGTCGACAACAACGCGGTCGACGTCGACGTCCTCAACATCGACGCCACCGAGGCGGCGGCCCTCGCCCAGCTGGGGCTCCTGGAGCCGATCGACTTCGACCTGATCGACAGGTCGGCGCTCCTGCCCGAAGCGACGGCCAGCGACTACTACCTGCTGGCCGATGTCGCGGCCTATGTCATGGCCTGGAACACCGGCAGCTTCGATGCCGGCACCCGGCCGAAGGACTGGACCGAGTTCTTCGATCCGGAGCTGGATGCCCAGCGCAGCCTGTGGAAGCTGGCACCCCAGACGCTCGAGGTCGCGGCGATGGGCGGCGGCCAGCCACGTGACAAGCTCTATCCGATCGACCTGGACCTGGCGTTCCGCATGCTGGACGGGATCAAGCCCAGCCTGACCTGGTGGACCTCGGGCGCCCAGGCGGCCCAATTGGTCATTGGCGGCGAAGTCGATGTCGGCACGGTCTGGAACGGCCGGGTGTACCAGACCAAGGAGGAGGGCGGCCCGGTCGACTACACGTTCGACCACGCGCTCTATGTCTGCGACGCGATGGTCATCCCGAAGGGGGCCAAGAACAAGAAGGCCGCCATGGAGTTCCTGGCGAACATGATGGACGCCCAGAACCAGGCGACCTTCGCCAAGGCGATCCCCTACGGCCCGGTCAACACCAAGGCGTTCGAGCTATTGAGCGAGGCCGAGCTGGCACGGCTCCCGAACTCGCCGCAGAACAGCAAGACCGCCGTGTTCCAGAACTTCGACTACTGGGCCGAGAACGGGCCGGCCGTGTTCGACCGCTTCAACAAGTGGCTGCTGGGCTGAGGAAACCGGCGATGCTGCAGCGGACGACGATCGGCACGGTCGCGGCCATGCCCGAGCGGACCGGGCGTCGTCCATGGTCCCCGGGCCGGGGCAATGCCCTGCTCCTGCTGCCGCCACTACTGCTGCTGCTGGCCTTCTTCATCCTGCCGCTCGGCACGGTAGTGGTGCAGAGCTTCTCCGGCCCGACCCCGGGCTTTGCGCAGTATGCGGAGATCCTGTCCAACAGCAGCACGCTGTCCGTACTCCTCTACACCTTCCAGTCTGCCCTCCTGGTCACCCTGTGCGCGCTCGTGCTCAGCTATCCGGTGGCGTTCGTGGTCAGCCGCGCGCGGGGCAGCCTGCTCCATCTGTGCCTGGCGGCGATCCTGATCCCGTTTTGGACCAGCACCGTGATCCGGACCTATGCCTGGATCGTCATCTTGCAGCGCAAGGGCGTTCTCAACGACTTCCTGCTCGCCATAGACCTGATCGAGCGACCGCTCCGGCTGACCAGCAACGGGGTGGG
>NZ_WUJP01001036.1 GCF_009806515.1 Geminicoccus flavidas
CATGCAGATCGCGATGATCCACATCATGCTGCCCTTCATGATCCTGCCGCTGCTCAGCAGCATGCGCGGCATCGACAGCAACCTGCTGCGCGCCGCCGCGGTGATGGGCGCCAACCCATTCCGGCAATTCGTCTCGATCTACCTGCCGCTGTCCGTCCCCGGCATGAGTGCCGGCTGCGTGCTCGTCTTCATCTCGTCCTTGGGCTTCTACATCACGCCCGCTCTGCTGGGCGGCCAGCGGACCATGGTGGCGGTGCTGATCGAGCAGCAGGCATCCCGCCTCCTGAACTGGCCGCTGGCCTCCGCCCTGGCGACGCTGCTGCTCGTGCTGACCTGCATCCTGTTCGTGATCTACGAGCGTACCATGCGCCGTGTCGGCGGCGGCAAGCCGCCGGGAGAAGCGGCGTGACCGCCTCGGCACCCTGGCGCGTGGCCGACACCGGCATCCTGGCCTTCGCGATCCTGATCCTGATCTACCTGGTGATGCCGACCCTGGTGATCGTGCCCCTGTCGTTCAGCAGCGAGACCTTTCTGAGCTTCCCGCCGCCGGGCTTCTCCTTGCGCTGGTACGAGGCGTTCGCCGAAAGCCTCGACTATCGCATGGCCATCCTCAACAGCGTGATGATCGGCCTGCCGGCAGCCCTGCTCGCCACGGTGTTTGGCACGCTCGCGGCCATCGCCCTGGTGCGCGGCGACATCCCGGGCCGCCGGCTGCTGGCGGCCCTGATGATCGCACCGCTGATCCTGCCGCAGATCATCCTCGCCATCGGGCTGTTCCCGATCATGGTCCGGCTCGGGATCATCGGCAGCTATCCCGGCATTCTGTTTGGCCATGCAGTGGTCTGCATGCCGCTCGTGTTCATCACCGTGGCGGCCTCCCTGCGCAGCTACGCGCCCACCTACGAGCTGGCCGCGATGACGCTCGGCGCCAATCCCTGGAACACGTTCCGCTACGTGACCTTCCCGATGATCCGGGTGGGCGTGCTGGTCGGGTTCATCTTCGCCTTCACCTTCTCCTTCGACGAGCTGATCCTCGCCATCTTCCTGACCAGCCCGGAGACCCGCACCGTGCCACGTCTGCTCTGGGAGCATCTGAGCTACCAGATGACCCCGGTCATCGCGGCTGCGACCGTGGTGTTGCTGCTGATCACGCTCTCGCTCCTGATGCTGGCGGCGGTCGCGGGCCGATTCGGGCCGCGCAAGGCGAAGGAGGCCGTGTCTTGAATGCGCAGCTCATGGCCCCCCAGGTGCCGATGCAGACGCCGGGCACGCCCGCCCGCCGGGGTGCCGTCGTCGATTTTCGGGGCGTGACCAAGGACTATGGCGCCCTGACCGTGCTGCAGCCCACCTCCTTGCGGATCGAGGCCGGCGAGTTCTTCGCCATCATCGGGCCCAGCGGCTCCGGTAAGTCGACCCTGCTCGGCATCACCGCGGGCTTCGTGGCGCCCAGCGGCGGCTCGATTAACGTGGATGGCGTGGATGTCGTGGCGACTCCGCCCTATCACCGCAATTTCGGCATGGTCTTCCAGAACTACGCGCTGTTCCCGCACATGACGGTCGCGGAGAACATCGCTTTTCCGCTGCGCATGCGCGGCTGCCGCAAGCCGGAGATGGCGACGAAGGTCCAGCGCGTCCTGGAGATGGTCCGCCTGTCCGGCTTCGGCGACCGCAAGCCGGCCCAGCTCTCGGGCGGCCAGCAGCAGCGCGTCGCCCTCGCCAGGGCCGCCGTGTACGACCCCCTGCTCCTGCTCATGGATGAGCCGCTGGGTGCCCTCGACAAGAACCTGCGCGAGGAGATGCAGGAGGAGATCAAGCGGTTCCAGGAAGCGCTGGGTGCGACCGTCATCTACGTGACGCACGACCAACACGAGGCGGCCTACATGGCCGACCGCATCGCGATCATGCGCGGCGGTACGCTGGAGCAGATCGGCTCGCCCCGCCAGCTCTACGAGCAGCCGGAGAGCATCTTCGTCGCGAGCTTTCTGGGCGAGGCCAGCCTCCTGCCGGTGCTGGGCATCGCCGGCAGCCGGGGCAGCGAGGTCAGCGTCAGGATCGGCGACGGCCTCGTCGTCGAGGCCACCGCCCCGCAGGGCCGCGGCAGCGCCGATGTCGTCTGTGTGCGTCCCGAGGCGGTCGCGATCAGCGCGCAGCTGCCGCGGATGGACAACAGGTTCGCCGCACAGGTCGAGGATGCGGTCTACACCACCGGCAGCATCCGCTACCGGGTCCGGCTCGACGGCAGCGACCTCCTGCTCACGGTCCGCATCCCGTCTGCCCCGGACATCGTCCTGCTGGAAAAGGGCCAGAAGGTGACGGTCGGCTGGAGCCGGCGTGATGCCCTGCTGGTGGCTGGGAGCTGACATGAACCAATCGCTCGGCGGCAAGGTCGCCATCGTCACCGGTGCCGCCTCGGGCATGGGGCGCGCCCACGCGATCCGGCTGGCTGCGGAAGGTGCCGTCGCCATCGTCCAGGACATCGACGGGGAGGGCCTGGCAGGGACGGAGGAACTGATCCGGAGGGAAGGGGGCAACGTCGCCGCCTTTGTCTTCGACATCACCGACATAAGCGCGATCGACCGGATGGCCGCCGACGTGCTGGCACGCTTCGGCGGTATCGACATCCTGGTCAACAATGCCGGGATCGGCATCGACCGCGTCATCGAGGACATCGACCAAGCCGCGTTCGACCAGATGATCGGCGTCCACGTGAAGGGCTCGTTCTTCTGCGGCCGCGCTGTGGTCCCGGCGATGAAGCGCCGCGGCTGGGGCCGGATCATCAACGTTTCGTCACGCTGGGCGCAGGCCGGGCACCACATGGCGTCCGACTATATCGCCGCCAAAGGCGCGATCCTGGGGCTCACCAAGGCCTGGGCCAAGGAGCTGGCGCCGTTTGGGATCACCGTGAACGCAATCGCGCCGGGCGGGGTCTGGAGCCGGATGGTGCTGGAGAATCTCGGCGAGGAGGGCGTGCGCCGTGAGGAACGGGAGGTGCCGCTCGGCCGCTGGGCGCAGCCCGAGGAGATCGCGGAGAGCGTAGCGTTTTTGGCCAGCGACGAGGCCGCGTTCATCACCGGCCAGGTCATCAGTCCCAACGGCGGCAAGACGATCGTCGGTTTCTGAAGATCATCGCGGGCACGGCGGGCCGGACGACGCGCGTCCGCGATCCGGCGGAACCGGGCCTGGAGGAGAAGGACGATGCGGGAACTCGAAGGGTTGGTCGCCGTCATCACCGGGGCAGGGGCCGGCATGGGCAAGGCTCATGCCCAGCTCCTAGCCGAACATGGTGCGCGGATCGTCGTCCAGGACATCGACGGTGTGCGGGCCGAGCAGACGGCGGCACTGGTCCGCGCCGAAGGCGGAGATGCCGTTGCGATTGCCTGCGACGTCGCCGATACGGCAGCGCTGACCACAGCACTTACCGAGGCCGGCAACCGGTTCGGGCGGATCGACATCCTGGTCAACAACGCCGGGATCGGCGGCGAGCCGCTGATCGAGGACACTACCGAGGAGTATTTCGACCGGACCTTCGCCGTGCATGTCCGCGGCAGCTTCTTCGCCGGCAAGGCGGTGCTGCCGTTCATGAAGCAGCAGCGCCGCGGCAAGATCATCAACATCTCGTCGATCTGGGGCATGGTCGGCCATCACTATGCCTCGCCCTACTGCGCGGCTAAGGCGGCGCTGCTCGGCCTCACCAAGGCCTGGGCGAAGGAACTGGCACCCTGGAACATCCATGTGAACGCGGTGGCGCCGGGCGGTGTCCTGACCAAGATGGTCATGTCCCAGCCGGACATCGAGACGAAGATGGCCCAGAAGGTCGCGCGGGTGCCGCTCGGTCGCTACGCGGATTCCCGGGAAATCTCCTATACCGTCGCCTTTTTGGCCTCGCCGCGGTCCGACTTCATCACCGGCCAGGTCATCAGCCCGAACGGCGGCGAGGTCATCGTCGGCATCTGACCAGGACGCGCCGGACCCTCCGAGCACGGGGCGGAACGCGCGTTGACATCAATTATCGAATAAAGATAATCATTACCAAACTCCGATACGAGGCTACGGCATGCGGTTCGGCCTTTTCAACCTGATGAACCAGTTCGGAATCGAGCAGCGCGAGGTCTATCAGGGCACGCTGGACTGCGTGAAGCAGGCCGACGCGATGGGCTTCGACACCGCCTGGTTTGCCGAGCACCACTTCTCGAACTACAGCCTATCGCCCTCGCCGCTGATGTTCGCCGCCGCCGCCGCGCGCGAGACCAGGCGGATCCGGCTGGGCCCGGCCGTGATCGTGGCACCGCTCTACAACCCGATCCGCGTGGCCGAGGAAGTAGCCCTACTCGATCAGCTGAGCGAGGGCCGGGCGGCACTAGGCATCGGCTCCGGCTACCAGCGCTTCGAGTTCGAGGCGTTCGGCGCTGATCTCGCCGAGCGGCAGGAGCGGATGCTGGAGATCTGGCAGATCATCGACCAAGCGGTGCACCAGAACCGGTTCGGCTATGCGGGCAGGTTCTACCAGCTGCCCGACGTGCCGCAGGCGATCCGACTCTACACGCCTCGCCGGATCGACACCTATTTCGTGTCCTGGTCGCCCGCCATCATCAACCAGGCGGTCGCCACCGACGCGGTGCCGTTCATCACGGTCGGCTGGGGCGACAGCAAGGCGCTGGCCGGGATGCACGACTTCGTCGCCGGCAAGTATGCCGAGGCGGGCCATGATCTCGCCGGACGCCGCTTTGCCGCGCAGCGCTACGTCTATGTCACCGACGACCGGGTGGAGCTCGACCGGGTGGCCGCCGGCATCCGCTATGCCGGCCGCTGTGCTGGGCACATGCGCGTTGGCGCCCAGGTCCTGGACGGGCACGTCATCCTCGACCAGCCGCTGGAAGGCGAGCCGAGCCTGGAGAAGATCCAGCAATCGGTCCCGATCGGCAGTGCGGAGATGGTGGCCGAGCGCATCATCGCCGAGGTGCGCACGAACGGCATCACCGACCTCAGCTGCTTCATGTGGCCGGCCGGGATCGAGGCGAAGGCGGTTCTGCGCTCGATGGAGCGGTTCGGGAGTGAGGTGATGCCGCTGGTCACCAGGGCTTTGGCGGAGGATGGCCGTAAGCCGGCGCAGGCGGCGGCCTGAATGGACGCGACCACGCTGCCGGTAGGCGAGATCATCGAGGAGGGTCCATGGCTCGCCGGCGATCCCATCCCTGCACCGGCAGCCGAGGTCGCGGACGCCTTCCGGGTCAGCATGCGCCGCCTGGCGGCTGGGGTATGCGCCGTGACCATCCGCCATGGCGAGGGGATCGCGGGGCTGACCGCGACCTCGGTCACCTCCTTGTCGATGGAGCCGCCCTCGCTGCTCGTGTCGATCCGTGCCTCCTCCGGCGTGCTTCATGCGCTGCGCCAGGAGCGGCGCTTCACCGTGCATGTGCTGGCCGAGGACCAGGCCTACCAGGCCAACGTGTTCGCGGGCCGCCTGGGGCCCGGCCCGCGTGCCGAGCTGGTGCCGTGGAGCCACGGCCATGACGGTCCGCAGCGCCTTAACGGTGCCACCTGCCACATCGACTGCCGGGTCGGCCGGCTGATGCCAATCTTCTCCCATGTCGTCGTCGTGGGCGTGGTGGAGCAGGTCGAACTCGGCGCCGTCGACCGGCCGCTCGTCTATTTCGACGGCGTCTTCTGCCCTCTGGCCCGGGCCGGCTGAACAGTCAGGCCGGCCGGCCGACCAATCAAGAGAATGCCTCCCGATGAGCCATGTCTTCCACCGGGCGCCCAAGCAGATCTATCCCTGCGCGGTGGCCGGCGAGGGACCCTACATCATCGACAGGGAGGGGCGGCGCTACCTGGATGCGTCGGGCGGGGCGGCGGTCTCCTGTCTGGGCCATAGCGAGCGGCGGGTGATCCAGGCGATCCAGCGCCAGCTCGACCGCCTGCCGTTCGCCCATACCGCGTTCTTCACCTCCGAGCCCGCCG
The DNA here is from genome assembly GCF_009806515.1 of Geminicoccus flavidas. Classification (GTDB taxonomy): domain Bacteria; phylum Pseudomonadota; class Alphaproteobacteria; order Geminicoccales; family Geminicoccaceae; genus Geminicoccus; species Geminicoccus flavidus. The sequence continues at coordinate 5,959 of NZ_WUJP01001036.1, forward strand.
AGGAACTGGCGGCATTCCTGGCCGGGCGGGCGCCCGGTGACCTCGACCATGTCTATTTCCTGTCCGGCGGCTCGGAAGCCGTGGAGGCGGCGCTCAAGCTGGCCCGGCAATATTTCGTGGAGCAGGGCCAGCTGCAGCGCCGCCGCTTCATCGCGCGCCGGCAGAGCTACCACGGCAACACGCTGGGTGCTTTGGCGGTCGGCGGCAATATCGGCCGGCGCGCCCTCTACGAGCCGCTGCTGATAGAGGTCGACCATGTGTCAGCCTGCAACGCCTATCGCGGGCAGGGCGAAAACGAGAGCGATGCCGCCTATGTCGATCGCCTAGGCCAGGAGTTGGAGGCGGTGATCGCGCGTCATGGCGGGGACAGCGTCATCGCCTTCGTAGCGGAAACCGTGGTCGGCGCTACGCTGGGTGCCGTGCCGCCCGTGCCGGGCTATTTCCGGCGGATTCGCGAGATCTGCGACCGGCACGGCATCCTCCTGATCCTGGACGAGGTCATGTCCGGGATGGGCCGCACCGGCACTTTGTTCGCCTGCGAACAGGACGGGGTCGTGCCGGACATCGTCACGATCGCCAAGGGTCTGGGTGCGGGCTACCAGCCGATCGGTGCCATGATCGCGTCCGCGCGGATCTACCAGGCAGTGTGCGGCGGCACGGGCTTCTTCCAGCACGGCCATACCTACCTGGGCCATGCCGCGGCCTGCGCCGGTGCGCTCGCGGTGCAGAAGGTGATCGAGGAGGACGACCTGCTGGCCCGGGTGCGGACGCAGGGTGCGGCCCTGCGCGCCCGGCTGCACCAGGCATTCGGCGGCCATGACCATGTGGGCGACATACGCGGCCGGGGGCTGTTCCTGGGGCTGGAATTCGTCTCAGACCGCACCACCAAAGAGCCGCTCGACCCGACGCTGCGCATGCATCTTCGCCTCAAGGCGAACGCCATGCAGGAAGGGCTGATCTGCTATCCCGCCGGCAACCCGCTGGACGGCGGGCAGGGCGACCATGTCCTGCTGGCACCGCCCTTTATCCTGACCGAGGCGCAGCTCGACGAGCTCGTGGACAAGCTGCACCGCGCCATGGCGCGGACCTTCGCCGAGATCGGCCTCTAGCACCGCCGCCTGATCACCGGAGCACGCCCATGGGCATCAAGCGCCTGCAGAACGTCTATTATGTCGTCGGCGACACGGCGCGGGCCCGCGGCTTCTACGAGGACGTGCTGGGCCTGCGCGTCAGATTCGACGACCCCGGCCGCTGGGTCCAGTTCGCCATGGCGAGGCCAACATGGCGCTGGCCGTTCCGGCCGAGGCGCCTACCGGTGCTAGAGGCGCCATCGCGGTGTTCGAAGTGGATTCGCTGGAGGAGATGCGCGCCCGGATCGAGGCCGCCGGTGCGCGGATCATCGCCGAGCGGGACATGGGCGGGCACGGCCGGACCCTCGCGTTCGAGGATCCGGACGGCAGTGTCGTGCAGCTGTTTCAGCGGGCGTCGTCGGCCTGAACGCGCCTGGCGGCAAAGGCGCTGGAGAAGCTGCTGGCCGACAAAGCAGGGCTCGACATGTCCTGGGCCGCCGCCCGGACCATCGGCCCGAATACCTGCTTGGCCTTGGCCAGATCGTAATTGGCCTTGTCGATCGAGATCGACACGGCCGCGACCGGGATGTCGCCGTCGCCCAGGATGGCAGCCGCCACCCCGATCTCCCGTTCGAGCACCTCACCATCCTGCCAAGCGAACCCCTCCTCGCTGGCCGCAGCGATCCGCCGGCGGATCTCGTCGGGATCGACCACGGTCTGGGCGGTGAGGCGGCGCAGCGGCGAGAGCATGAGCAGCCGGTCGACCTCCTCATCGGTCAGATGCGCCATCATCGCCCGCCCGGCCGCCGTGCAGTAGGCATGGCGGCGGATGGGCAGCAGGGCGAAGTCGTGGCTGACGAGGTTGGGAATGCGGCTCAGATAGAAGACATGGGCATTGTCCATGATCGCCACGCCGACCGATTCGGTGGTCTGCCGCGCCAGCGTCTCCAGGTAGCGGGTCGCCTTGGTCATCAGGGGGTCGGCCTGAATGAACGAGACCGCATAGGATACGAACCGGGGCGAAAGGCTGTAGCGCTTGTAGCGCTGGTGCCGCCGCAGGAGGCCCAGATTCTGCAGCGTGAACAGCAGCCGCTGGACCGAGCCTTTTTCCAGCCCAGTCTTGGCGACGATTTCCGAGAAGGTGAAGCTCTCCGCATTCTCGTAATACAGGTCGAGGATCTTGTACGCTTTCTCGAGAGTGCCCAGCTGCAGGACGCTCATTACCCTTCCTTCCGCAACCCGCCGACCGGCCGTGCCCTTACAGGCCCGGCCATGGTCCCGATGAGGTATCGGATAATAATACCAATAATCAATGGTCGATAAGACTTGACCTGAACTCACTCCTGAGCAGGTCGGCCGGCACCCCCGGCGTCAGGAACAGCACTGTCCGGCCCTGGCCGGCGCGATCAGCGTCGAGCGGGGTGAGGGGCTGCCAGAATCAGGCCGCCAGCCGCAGGAGTGCCCGCGCCTCGGCCGGCGTCGCCACCTTGTGCCCGGCTGCGTGGA
>NZ_WUJP01001037.1 GCF_009806515.1 Geminicoccus flavidas
GTTCGGGCGGATCTGCTCGCCGCCCTCGGCCAGATGCACTGGCATTGTGGTGTAGCCGGCGATGATCGCGACCAGGGAGCTGTCATGGTTGGGGTCGAGGTGCTGGACCAGCACGAAGGCCATTCCAGTGTCGGCAGGCATCCTTGCGAAGAACGACTGGAATGCATCGATGCCACCGGCTGAGGCACCGATGCCGACGATCAGGCGGGTGCGGTCTATCGAAGTTGCGGGTGAAAAGGTAGGTTCGCTCCCATTGGAAGGTTTCATCTTGCCGTGCTTTCATGCGGACTGCCGCTGGGACCACGCGGCATGCCTGATCCGGTCGCAAGATGCACCGCCAAAGCCTCTTCCTGAGCCGCCCAGGCGTTCCTGCACCACCACTCAACAATCACCAGAACCGACGGTTTCCGAAGCTGCTCTCAGGTGCGGCGGCCTTGGCGGCCTGATCGGCTCCATGCTCGGCGGCGGGCGTTCGAGCGGTGCGCTTGCTGGTGCAGCGATGGGCGTGATCGCCATGAACGCCTTACGCAACTGGGGCTAGTCCTCTTCCGCTTCCTGGATCGGAGCATCCAGCGCGGCTCCTGCGGAGCCGTTGAAGCCGGCAGAGGTGCCGGCGCCGGACGAGCGGCCCCAGCAGGTCATGCTGATGGCCATGATCGCGGCCGCCAAGTCCGATGGGCATGTCGATGATCGCGAGATGAACACCATCGTTGGCAAGCTCGAGGAGGCGGGAGCCGACACCGAGGAAAGAGACTGGGTGCTGTGCGAGCTGGCCAAGCCGCTGGATGTGGATGCCGTGGTGGCCGCCGTTCCCAATATCGAGGGGGCGCACAGGTTTAGGCGGTGTCGGTCCTGACGATCACTCCGTATAGGTCCGAGGAGGCCTATCTCGACGAGTTGGCCACGAAGCTCAGCCTGCAACCCGAGGTACAGGCATTTATTCATCAGCCTCTCGGCGTGCCGGTAGGGTAGTGCACCTTTTCTTCCGGTAGATGAGCGGCCCCGTCTCCCGTCACTGATCCACTGGAGAAGGCCGCTACAGAAGCCCCCCATAAAGCTAGCTGACCCAGAACCTGCTGGTCAGGAGCCTGACAAGTCATTTCTACAAATAGTAGCGTAAAAATATCCCCGCAGGAAGCACTGTATAACTTCTGCATATTGTCTCATTCACATACGTAATGTGCATCGTATATTTGTCTGAACGGGAACTACGGCATTCCGCTGCAGTTGCTGCCCCATGACCAAGCCCCCCGCTCCTGACCAGCCCGATCAGCGGGTTGAACTGCTGGAAGAGCAGCTTCAGCTCCGCAAGCACCTGGTCGAGCTTGGCCGTGTGCTGGTCGAGACCAAGGTCGAGACTACGCCGCATGTCGTGGAGGCCCTTCTCAAGGAAGAGGAGGTCAAGGTCGAGCGTGTCCCGGTCGGTCAGTTCGTGGAGGAGGTCCCGCCGATCCGCGAAGAGAACGGGGTGCTCATCATTCCCGTGCTCGAGGAGCGGGTGGTGGTGCAGACCCGGCTGATGCTCAAGGAGGAGCTCCGGGTCAGCAAGACCGTCCGCGAGGAACTGGTCCGCCGGACAATACCGCTCCGCGCGGAGCATGCGACGGTGACGCGACTGGAAGAGCCGGACCTGCGGTTCCCCATCACCGTGGAAGGTGAAGACCAATGACGCAGACGATGACGGCGCTCTACGACACGCTCGGCGCCGCGGAAGCTGCTCGGGATGAATTGATCGCTCTCGGCATCGCCGACAGTGAAGTCTTCGTCCGCAGCGCCGATACCGAAGCCAACACCGGATTGGCTCCCGGCACGGAGGATAAGGGCTTCTGGGCGAGCCTGGGCGACCTCTTCATGCCCGACGAGGACCGCTATGCCTATTCCGAAGGGATCCGGCGTGGCGGCTATC
>NZ_WUJP01001038.1 GCF_009806515.1 Geminicoccus flavidas
AGAGGAGCAGCTGGGTGCCGCCGCGATCGCCCGCAGGCTCGGCATCGGCCGGGCCTCAGTCTATCGGGTATTGGCGGATCAGTGGGTGCCGGCTGTCCACTCAGCAGGGTTCTTTGCTTTCATTAAGCTCGTCCAGCACCGCTTCGGGAGCAACATCCCTTTTAATCTCTTCAATCGCAGTAGCGTCCTTGACCTTGACATTCAGGTGGGCAGCAATTGCAGTCACGACCTCCGAAAGCTTGGTCAACTCGTGCTCAGTCAGCAGATTAATCTGAAGATCGAGATCGGCGCGTTTGTCAGCTGCAGCGGACGTACGATTCTGGCTGATCAGTACAAAGGTGGACAAGAAGATTGCTTCGACCGATGCCACCATTGCCAGGATGACGAACGACGGATCAAACGTCGGCACTCCTGGTATGACGCCCAGATTGACCACGATCCATGAGCCGTAGACAGCCAAATGCAGGTACACGAAGCGCATGCTGCCGGTGAACGACGTGATCGCCTGGGCTAGCCGTTCTTCGCGTGTTGCTGAGGCTGCCTCTTGCCGACGCCGCTCGGTGATGGCGTCGATGTTGCGTTTGAGTGCGCTGCTCAGGCTTGGCGGTGGTGGTGGTGGGAGAGTCGGTGTCGTGGTGGACATAGCGGCTTAGGCTCGATCTTAGCTTCACCGTTCAGAATCGTGCTGCGCGCTTAGGGTTGCATCGACCAGCGCCGCGCCGGAGCAGGTCGAGGAGGCGTGCGCATCAACACCGCAGCCCGCCATGCGGCGGCCGAGCGCTCCCTGGCCGGGACGGGAGCGGGCAGGATCACGGCTGATCGCATACGGCAGTGCATCGCAGCCGATGCACCCGTCAGCCGTTCGATCATCGTACGGGACCGAGGACTATCGCTGCGAGCCACAATGAAGCCGACGCATCCGGGCGCGTTCATCCGCAACGAGATCCTAGCCGATCTGGAACTGTCTACCGAACAGGCAGCCGACATCCTGGGTGTCGACAGCGATAGCCTGGCGGACCTGCTTCACGAACGGACGAGCCTGTCGCCAGAGATGGCGCTGCGGCTGGAAAAGGCCTTCGGCCTCAGCCTGGAGACGTTGCTGCGCCTGCAGGCGCGCTTCGATGCCTGGGCAATCCGGCAGCGCGCGGACGAAATCCAGGTGAGACGCTACCGGCCGCGGTGAAGGGTCTGCCGCCGGCCAGGCGGTGCGGCTTTGACAGGACCGGGCGCGGCCGGGTAGCCTTGTACAAAATTACCCGATGAAGAACATAAGTTCAGGGAGTGCCACCGGCTGATGGATACGGTCATCGGCGTCGACAGCAGCACCACCGCGACCAAGGCGATCGCGTTCGACCGGGCCGGCACGCCCCTGGCGGAAGGCCGGGCGGCAATCCCGATGAGCCAGCCGGGCCCCGGCGCGTTCGAGCAGGAGCCGGGCGCGTGGTGGGCAGCGCTGGTCGAGGCGCTCGCGGATCTCGGCAGCAAGGTCGATCTCGCCACGGCGCAGGCACTCACCATCGCCAACCAGCGCGAGACGGTGGGATTTCTCGATGCGGCCGGTGAGCCGGTTCGCCCGGCGCTGGTGTGGCTGGACGAACGCGGGCGGCCGGACATCGAGATCATGTCCAGGGCGCTGGGTGCCGACCGGCTGCACCGGATCAGCGGCAAGGCGCCGGACCTCACGCCCGCGGTCTACAAGCTCAACTGGCTACGCCGCACCGAACCCGCAGCGTTCGCCAGGGTCGCGCACGTGGTCGACGTCCACGGCTATCTCGTCCGGCGCCTGACCGGCGACGGGCGGACCAGTTGGGCCAGCGCCGACCCGCACGGCCTCTACGATCTGGAGCACAAGCGGCTCTCACCGGAGATCCTGGGCTGGCTCGGCCTGAGCGAGGCCCAGTTCCTGCAACCCGAGCGCCCCGGCACCGTGCTTGGCACTATCAAAGGAGAGGCAGCAGCCGTGACCGGCCTGCCGGTGGGCATCCCGGTCGCGGCTGGGGGTGGCGATGGCCAGTGCGCCGGGCTCGGCTGCGCGATCCTCGAGCCGGGTGCCGCCTATCTCAACCTCGGCACCGCCACCGTGCTCGGCGTGTACAACCAGGACTACGTGGTCGACCGCGCGTTCCGCACCGTGTCGAGCCTGACCGGTACCGGCTATCTGTGCGAATACGTGCTGCGCACCGGCGCGTTCCTCACCGACTGGCTGATGACCAGCCTGCTGGAGAAGGGCACCGACCCCGCCTCGTTCGCGCGGCTGGAACAGGAGGCCGCTTGCGTGCCGGCGGGATCCTGCGGGCTGCTGCTCCTGCCCTACTGGAGCGGCGTGATGCAGCCGCACTGGGACCCGGACGCACGCGGCGTGCTGGTGGGCCTGGGTGCTGAGCACCGGCAGGGGCATGTGTATCGGGCGCTGATCGAGGGCATTGCGCTGGACCTGGCCTCGGGCTGCCAGGCGATCGACCGGTTCGTCGCGATCGGCGGCGGCGCGCGCAGCGAACTTTGGCGCCAGATCGTGGCGGATGCCACCGGCAAGGAAGTGCAGGTGTCCGACACGGTGGAAGCCTCCTGCCTGGGGGCCGCGATGATCGCCGCGACCGCGGCTGGCTGGTACCCGGACGCTACGGCCGCAGCCCGCGCCATGGCCGGCCGCCTGCGCGAGCGCCGGCTTCCCGACCCGGCCGCCCATGCCCGGTATGGGACGCTGCGCGAGCTCCATGCCGGCCTCTACCCGGCCCTGCAGCGGACCTATGCCGGTCTCGCCGCCTTTCGCGAGGAATCCAGAACGTGAGCGACGTCGTCCGGGACGTGGTCGAGGGCCGGTTCTTCGCACCCGAGCTCGGCCAGAACCTGCCCTCCCCGATCCAGCTCCTGGAGATCGCGCCGTCCCTCGCCGGCCGGGAGCGGGCGCTGGTCGAGAGTGTGGGGCTGACCGGCCGGCTCGCCGTGGTGGCCGACCAGAACACCACGCCGGTGATGGGCCGGCGGGTCCACGAGGCCCTGTCGAACGCCCAGCTCGTGGTCCTGGACCATCCGAAGGCGGACGAGGCGACCGCGGCACAGCTCCAGGAGCGCGTGGCCGGCTGCGACCACCTGATCGCGGTGGGCTCGGGCACGCTCAACGACCTGTGCAAGTACGTCTCGCACCGCACCGGCCGGGCCTGCGCGGTGTTCGGCACCGCGGCGTCGATGGACGGCTATGTGACCACGACCGTGTCGATCACCCGCGGCGGCTATAAGCTGACCCTGCCGGCCCAAGCACCAAGGGGCGTGTTCTTCGACCTGGAGGTGATGGCCGCAGCGCCGGAGTTCGCCACCCTCGCCGGCTTCGGCGACACGATCTGCCGCAGCGTCTGCCAGGTCGACTGGCTGCTCTCCCACCTCCTGCTCGACACGGTCTATGCCGAGACGCCCTATGCGATGATGGCTGCCGACGAGCAGCCACTCTACGAACTGGCCGGGAGGCTCAGGCAGGGCGACCAGGCGGCCGTGCTACAGCTGGTCCGGCTTTCCGTCCTGTCCGGCTGCGGCGTGCTGGTGACCGGCACCAGCCATTGTGGCTCGATGGGCGAGCACCAGATCAGCCACTATATCGACATGCTGCTGCGCCCTCACCCGGGCACGCTGCATGGCCAGCAGGTCGGCATCGCCACCTGGACCATGGCGCGGCTCCAGGCGCACTACCTGGCGAGCGACGCGCCGCCGGTCCTGGCACCGCTCAGCTTCACCGACGCCGAACTGGCCCAGCGCTATGGCGAGCTGGCCGGCGGGGTGAAGGAGGCGGTCGCGCGCAAGCCCTTCGACGCGGCGGCGACCGCGCGGCTGAACCGGCGCCTCCAGGACCGCTGGCCGGAGATCCGGCAGAAACTCCTGGCGGTCATGCTGCCGCTGGAAAGGATGGAGGACGCGATCCGGCGCGCCGGCATGCCGAAGACGGCCGCCCAGATCGGGATCGATCCCGCCTTCTACCGCCAGGCGGTCCGCCATGCGCTGGAGATCCGCGACCGCTACGGCTTTCTCGATCTCGCCGCCCAGGCTGGCGGGCTCGACGGGTTCGCCGCCGGCGAGACATGATCGACCAGGACGAGCAGCGGCGCACCCGGATCGCCTGGCTCTATTATGTCGAGGGCCGCACCCAGGCCGAGATCGCCGCGACACTCGGCATCAACCGGGTGAAGGTGCTGCGCGACCTGGCAGCCGCGCGCGAGGCCGGGCTGGTGCAGTTCCGCATCCATGGCCGCCTGGCCGGCTGCGTGGCTCTGGAACGGGAGCTGTGCCAGCGCTTTGGGCTGCGCGATGCGGTGGTCCTGCCCACGCCGCAGGATCCGGCGAGCCTGCCCGTGGTGCTGGGCACTGCGGCCGGACACTATCTGTCCGACCGCCTGGGGCCCGGCATGACCGTGGGCGTTGGCTGGGGCCGCACCTTGCGGTGGAGTGCCCGCTCGATCCAGCGCCGGAGCATCCGGGACCTCACCATCGTCTCGCTGATGGGCGGCCTCGGCCGGGCCTCGGAGTTCAACACCTACGAGACCGCGGCGCGCCTCGCCGAGGCCCTGGACGCGACCTGCCTCTACATTGCCGCCCCCACTTATGCGTCCAGCCCGGCGCTGCGCGACCTGCTGCACGCACAGGACTCGCTGGCCGAGGTCCGCGCCCGTGCGATGCAGGCGCAGATGGTCCTGTTCAGCGTCGGCACGCTCGGCCCCGACGCACCGACCCTGACACGCGGCCTCTTGACCGATGCGGAACAGGCTTCCCTCGACGCTGCGGGTGCCGTCGGCGACCTCCTCGGCCATTTCCTGGGAGCCGACGGTCGCCTGCTCGACCATCCAGTCAACCGCCGGGTGGTCGGCGTGGCGCCGGACGAGCTGGCGGCGGTGCCCATCCGCATCCTGGCATCGGGCGGGCCGGAAAAGGGCCAGGTCATGCGCGCGGTGCTGGCCGCCGGCTACGCCAACCTGCTGATCACCGACCAGCAGGCGGCGGAGGCGCTGTGCGCCGATGCGCGCTAGATGGCGTGCCTGTACCGTGTCGTCGTGCGTGCGGAGGGAGCGGATTGTCCAAGACCGATGGCCAAGTTCTCGTCCTCACCGGCCCGCCGGGCTCGGGGAAGACTACGACGGCCCGTGCGCTGGCCGCACTTGCGGATAGGCCGGCCGTGCATCTGCATGCCGACGACTTCTGGCACTTCATCAAGTGCGGCGCGGTCCCTCCTTATCTTCCCGATGCCGACGAGCAGAACCAGACCTTGATGCAGGCCCTGGCGCAGGCGACAGCGGCCTACGCCCGAGGCGGGTTCTTCGTCGTGGTGGATGGCATCGTGGGACCGTGGTTCCTCCAGCCATTCCGCGCGGTCGAAGCGCCGCTGCACTACGTGGTCCTGCGCGTGCCCCTACCGATCGCGCTGGAACGCTGCCGCCGCCGTGGTGGCGACACACTCACTGCGTCCGGTCCGATCTCATCCCTACACGAGCAGTTCGCCACGCTGGGTGCGTTGGAGCGCCACGCGATCGACCTGGACGGCCACGGGCCCGAGCAGGCTTTGGCCGCGGTCCGGGAGGCCCTGGCCAACGGCAAGTTTCGCCTGTCGCCTCAGCTCCCGTAGCGCTTGGCACGGTCCATGATCGCCTTGGCGCGCTCCAGGATCGGATAGTCGATCAGCTTGTTGTCGACCGTGAACGCGCCATGACCCTGCTCCTCGGCCTGGCGCATCCCGTCCAGCACGCGCCGGGCCCAGTCCACTTCCTGCGGCTCGGGCGCGAACACGCTCTGGATGATGCCGATCTGGTCCGGATGGATCGCCAGCTTGCCCTGATAGCCCATGGCCTTGACCCGCCGGGCATTGGCCAGCAGGCCGTCGCTGTCGCGGATGTCGGCGAACACGCTGTCGATCGGGCTGGGCAGACCGCCGGCACGCGAGGCGATCACCACGGCGGCGCGCGCATGCTGGCACTCCGCCTCGCCGCTGGTCCACTCGACCCCGAGATCGCCCGTGAAGTCACCGGCGCCGAAGGCCAGGCAGAACGGCCGGGCGATCCGCGCCTGCACGATGTCGCCCAGGTTCAGGATACCTTTGGCGGTCTCGACGATGCCGATCAGCTCCAGCGTGCTGCACGGCAGGCCGCGTGCCCGCTCCCAGGCGCGCAGCAGCGCATCCAGCTCGAGCACGTCGGCGGCCGCCTCGATCTTGGGCAGGACGATGCCGCGCAGGCCGGGATGCACCATGCCCGCCAGGTCCTCCTCGCCGCAGGCGACGGTGAACGCGGTTGAGGCCCGCACCGGGTTGATCCGCACGAACGCCCGCCCCGGGTACGCGCCGACGAACTCGGCCGCCTTCTCCCTGGCCAGCGGCTTCTCGGCCGGCGGCACCGCGTCCTCCAGGTCGAGGATCAGTGCATCGACGGCGAAGCCGGTGGTCTTCTCGCGGAAGCGGTCGCGATGGGCGGGCACGAAGAGGAGCGCGCGCGGCGGCACGTACATGGAGTCACTCCGAGGGCGGGGCCGGAGCGCGCCGTTGCGGCAGCTCCGCGGATGGGGCGGTGGCATGATCCGGCGCCGGCACGACCGCGTCGTCCGCGCGCTGCGCATCGCGGATCGAGGTGCGCAGAGTCTCGCCGGCACTCAGAATGTGCTCGCGCATCAGATGCTCGGCCCGCACCGCCTGGCGGTCGATGATGCACTCCAGGATCTTCTTGTGCTCCTGGTTGTACCGGGCGAGCTCCTCGGCCGTGTAGGAGGCGAAGATCGGCGGATAGACCGAGGGGATCTGCCGGACCATCTGTAGCATCGGCTGGAGGAAGCGGTTCTCGACCGATTCGATGATGCTCTGGTGGAACACCTGGTTGTGCTGGCGCCAGGAATCGCGGGCATGGTCGTCGAGCGGGCCGGTCTTGCGCAGCAGCTTTTCGACCTGGTCGATTGCGTGGCGGGCCAAACGCTCGTCGTCCAGCTTCATGCCCCGCTCGGCCGTTACCCGGCAGGCCATGCCCTCCAGCAGCGCTCGCATCTCGTAGGCTTCGATGATGTCGCGGACATGGAAGGGCCGGACGATGAAGCCGCGGTTCGGGTTGTATTCGAGCAGGCCGTCCTTCTCGTTCGCGGCCAGGGCCGCGCGCACCGGCGTGCGGGAGACGGCGAACTGCTCGGCCAGGGCCGCCTCGCGCAGGTGCTGGCCGGACGCGAACTCCCCGCGCAGGATCATGTCGCGGATGCGCGCGGTCAGCTCTTGGGACGTCAGTTTCATGCGGTCTCCGGATCGAGATGCGGGCGGTGCTCAGATAGCGCCCTTGCCGCGCAACTCTTCTATGCGCGCCGCATCCAGGCCAAGCAGGTCGCGCAGCACCTCGTCGGTATGGGCACCCAGTGCCGGGCCCAGCCAGCGCACGGCACCGGGCGTGCCGCTCATGCGCGGGATCACGTTCGGGATGGCGACCTCGCCTGCCCGCGGATCCGCCACGCGCAGGATGTTGCCGCGCGCGGCGTAGTGCGGATCCGTGAAGATCTCGTCGATCCCGTAGACCGGGCCGCACGGCACTTCGGCTCCGGAGCAGCGGGCCAGCACCTCATCCCGCGGCATTGAGCCGGTCCAGTCGGCGACCATGCCATTGACCTCGCCGCGCCGCTCGATCCGTGCCTTATTGGTGGCGTAGCGCGGGTCCTCTTTCAGTTCGGGGCGACCCATGACGTCGGCCAGCCGGCCGAAGATCTTGTCGTTGGTGCAGGCGATCGCCACCCAGCGGTCGTCCGAGGTCGGGTAGTGGCTGTGCGGGACCACGATCGGGGTCTCGGCACCCTCGCGCCGGCGCACGAAGCCGAACCGGTCATAGGCCGGCGCCACTTCGTCCAGGATCCGGAAGATCGCCTCATAGAGCGCCATGTCGATGACCTGGCCCTTGCCGGTCCGGTGGCGCGCCTGCAGCGCCATCTGCACGGCGAGGGCGCCGTAGAGCCCGGCCATGTAGTCGGCGAGCGTGGCGGAGCCAGGCTGGGCCGGCGGGCGGTCCGGCTCGCCGGACAGGAACGAGATGCCGCCGAACGCGTTGGCGATCCGGCCAAAGCACGGCCGGTTGGCGTAGGGCCCGGTCTGGCCGTAGCCGGACACGCGCAGCAGGATCAGCTTCGGGTTGACCTCGGACAGGACGTCCCAGCCCAGCCCCCAGCGCTCCAGTGTCCCTGCTTGGAAGTTCTCGCACACCACGTCGCTGATCCGGACCAGGTCCTTGAACAGCTCGGCACCTTCCGGCGTGCGCAGGTCCAGGCAGACGGACTTCTTGTTCCGCGCTTCGCTCAGCCAGACGAGCGTGTCGCCGCACTCGGTTTGGGTGCCCAGGCGCCGGGCATGGTCGCCGATCTTGGGCAGCTCGATCTTGAGTACCTCCGCACCGAACTCGGCCATGATCGTCGCGGCATAGGGAGCGGCGATGAAGGTGCCGATGTCGAGGACGCGCAGGCCGGCCAGCGCAGCTTCGGAGGCCGCTTCGACTGGGTTGGTTGCTTCAGCAGAGGTCATGATAGCGGTTCCGGCAGGTCAGTAGCTGGCCAGGAGCGGGAAGGCCCAGACCAGCGCCAGCAAGAGGCACTGGAGGAAGGTGAAGGGCCAGAACGCGTTGAAGATCGTCTCGAGCGAGATGTGCGGCGGGGTCACGCTCTTCATGTAGAAGGCGGCCGTGCCGAACGGTGGCGTCAGGTAGCCGATCTGGCAGGTGATCGCGAACAGGACGCCGAACCAGACCAGGTCGTAGCCCAGGCCCACCACCACCGGGCCGAAGATCGGCACGGTCAGCAGGCAGATCGCGGTGCCCTCCATGAAGCAGCCGAGGAACACCCAGATCGCCAGCATCACGCCGATGATCGCCCAGGGCGGCAGGGTGGAGCCCAGGAACAGGTCCTTCACGAAGGTGGTGCCGCCCAGGAGATTGTAGACACCGATCAATGCCACCGCGCCGAACACCAGCCAGAGCACGATGCCTGAGGTGCGGATCGTCTGCATGGAGACGTCGGCCAGCATCGACCAGGTGAGCTCGCGGCGCAGGGCCGCCACCAGGATCATCGCGGCAGCACCCAGTGCCGCGGCCTCGGTCACGGCGGCCACGCCCAGATAGATGCTGCCCAGCACGCCCGCACCGATCATGAGCGGCAGGACGATGCGTCGGAGCAGCGCCAGCTTCTCGGCGAGCGGCATGTTGCGGCGCTCGTCGGTGGGCGGCGGGCCCATGGCCGGGTTCAGGCCGCAGCGGACCAGGATGTAGACGATGAAGCTGCCTGCCATCAGGAAGCCCGGCAGGAACGCCGCGGTGAACAGGTCGCCCACCGAGACGTTGGCGGTCAGC
>NZ_WUJP01001039.1 GCF_009806515.1 Geminicoccus flavidas
CCATAGATGATCAGGTTGATGCTGGGCGGGATCATCGAGCCCAGCGCGCCACCCGCACCGATGGTGCCGAGCGCCAGCTTCTCGTCATAGCCCATGCGCAGGAGCTGCGGCAGGGCGATCATGCCGAGCAGCATGATCTCGCCGCCGACTACGCCGGTCATCGCCGCCATGATGATGGCGACCACCGTGGTTATCGCCGCCAGGCCGCCCGGGCGCTTGGCGCCCCAGACGCTCATCGCGTCGAACAGGTCGCGAGCCACCCCGGTGCGCTCCATCATTCCCGCCATAAAGATGAAGAACGGCAGGGACACGAGCACATAGGTGTTGATGAAGCTGTAAATTCGGCCGGTGATCAGGATCAGGCTGTTCAGCCGGTCGAAGTCCAGGATGAAGAAGGTGGCGATGATGCCGGTCACCACGCCGAGCGGGACGCCCAGCAGCATGAGCAGGATCATGCCGCCGAACATCAGGACGGTGATGAGTTCAATTTCCATGGACGGCCTCCAGCCGGCGCGCCGCCCGCACGAAGTTCACGACCGCCTGCAGCAGCAGGAGCGCGCAGGCCAGGAACAGCACGCCGCGGACCAGTGCCGGCAGCGGTACGTCCCAGGCCGAGCCCAGCGTCTCCGGCCGCCATCGCCCGCCGCGGAAACGGAAGATCGACGCCGCGGCCTGGAGCCAGGCGGCATAGGTCAGGACCAGCCCCCACAGGATCAGGAGGGTCGCCGAGAACAGGTCGATCACGCGCCGGATCCGTGGGCCGAACCGGTCATAGACGAAGGTGACGCGGATGAGTTCCTGGCGCTGCAGGACATAGGGGCCTGCCAGCACGAAGGTCAGCGCGCACAGGCTGGTGGTCAGCGGATGCACCCAGTTGGTCGGCTGGCTGAAGCCGTAGCGCGCGATCACCTCATAGGTGGAGATCGCGATCGCCGGGACGATCAGTGCTGCCGCGAGGGCGCCGGACGCCTTCGACAGGCGGTCGATCCACATGTCGCGAGATCCCGGGTGAGAGGCGAGAACGCATTCAGGCAAGGCAAGGCAGGGGACAGGGACCCGCGGCCCCCGCCCTCCTTCAGGTCACAGCAGGCCGATCTGCTGCATGAAGGCGATGTGCGCCTCGTAGGCCTTCTTCGCGAGCTCGCTGCCTTCGGCGTATTCCTTCACCGCCTCGGCGGCGATGCCGCGCAGCTTCTGGCGCTCTTCCGGCGACCAGTCGATCAGCTCGACCCCCTCCTCCGCGACCACGGCCTTGGCGGCCTTCTGGTCGTCGATCAGGGTCTGCGCGTTCATGTCCGCCGCGAACTGTCTGGTGGCGGTCTCGACAATCGCCTTCAGGTCGTCCGGCAGCTCGTTCCAGCGGTCCAGGTTAACCGAGATGTCGCAGGCCGGCATCGAGCTGATGCCGGGATAGAGCGAATACTTGGCGGTCTGGTAGAGGCCCACCTGGGCGTTCTGGCCGAGCGTGCTGTAGTCGGTGGCGTCGATCACGCCGGTGCTGAGCGCCTGGAAGATCTCGCTGCCCGGCAGCGAGACGACGCTCGCACCTAGGGCGTTGAACACCTGGCCCACCACACCACCAGGCGCGCGGATCTTCACGCCCTTGAAGTCTTCGGTGCTGCGGATCGGCTTGCGCGCCGGGATCGATTCGGCCTGCCAGAAGGACGGGCCCACGAAATGGACGTTGTAGTCCTGGTAGAGCTCGCGGGCGATCTCGGTGCCGCCGCCATATTCGTAGAACATCTGGAACTGCAGCGGCGTGTCATAGCCGGCCATGAACGAGCCCAGCACGCCGAACGCCGGATCCTCGCCCGCGAAATAGCCGGGCGAGCCGAAATGGCCATCCAGGATGCCCTGGCCGATCGCTTCCAGGGTCTGGTCGGCGGCGACCACGGAATCGAGCGGCATGACCTCGATCTTCAGCCGGCCGCCCGACATGGCGTCCACGTTCTGCGCGAAGTCCTCGAACACCTTGTTGGCGGTCGAACCCGCCGGCATCAGGGACTGCATCTTCCAGTTGATGGTCTCGGCCTGGGCCGCCGATACGGACAGGGCGAGTGACAAAGCACTGCCGAGGACTGCTCGCTTCCACATGTTAGCCTCCGTTGCTCCTGCTTGCTCGATGTCGCCGGGAAGTCGTTTGCGGCCTCAGCCGGGGATGTTCAGCATCGCCCTGGCCTCGGCGGGCGTGGCGATCTCCCGCCCGCAGGCCTTCGCCAGATCGACGATCCGGCGCACGAGCTCGGCGTTGGTGGGAGCGCCCAGCTCCGCATAAGGATTGTCGCCGATCCCGATCGCCACGTGCCCGCCGGCCTGGATCGCCTGGGCGGCGATCGGGAACAGGTTCCCGGGCTTGGCATTCACGGTCCACTGGACCGGCCGGGACCTCGGCAGGAAGTCCAGAAAGGCGCGCAGCCCGGCAGCCGTGGGCGGATGGCCGCCCAGGATGGAGCGGTCGGTATGGACCAGGAGCAGGTAGGCCGGATCGTCCAGCAGACCCATCTCCAAGAATGCCTCGACATAGCGCAGGAACGGGATGGTCCAGCAGGCGAGCGCCGGCTTGACGCCGATCTCGCGAAAGGTCTTCGCGAAGAAGATCAGCGTCTCGGTGCTGTTGACGTAGCTCTTGGACTTGGTGGTGAACCGCTTCGCCACCGGGTCGTAGACATCGATGTTGGTGCTGCCGATGTCCATCGACGCCAGTTCCGGGCGCAGCGCCGGATCCTGGACCAGGCGCCGGATGTGCGCCACGCGCGCCTCGTCCCCCTGCACCGTGATCTGGCCCAGGGTGGAATGGATCAGCAGGTCGCTGTTGTCCCGGATCGCGCGGATCGTGTCGGCATAGGCGTCATAGCCGTGTGCGGGCGACCCGTCCGGCTGACGGGCGTGGAAATGGAGGATCGAGGCGCCAGCCGCGCGGATGGCGGCCGCATCCCGGCCGATCTCCTCGGCCGTCCAGGGCACGTTCGGGTTGCCGTCGCGCATCGCGTACTCGTTGACGCGGACTTCGATGATCAACTTCTCCACACCGCGCTCCGTCACCGCCTGCACACCTGATGGCGGATCGGAGTACATTGTTCCCAGATTGCATGCAATCGTTCGATTGGGCATGCGAACGTGTGCCGACACTGCCTGCGGCGACGGGCAGGCAGCGAAAGAGATCGGTCATGCGCAATGCCCAGGGCTCGGCCGCGCGCAGCACGACCGAGCCCTGGCCATGGGGATGAAGGAGTGGAGCGGCGCCCTCAGGCCCCGGTTACCCGCCAGATCACGTCGCCCACGTCATCGGCGACCAGCAGCGACCCGTCCGGGCCGATGGTGACACCGACCGGTCGGCCATAGGACGCCTTCTCGTCGGGTGCGAGGAAGCCCGTCAGGATGTCGCGCGGCGGGCCGGCAGGCCGGCCGCTCTCGAACGGCACGAACACCACCCGGTAGCCGCTGAGCTTGCTGCGGTTCCAGGAGCCGTGCTGGCCGATCACCATGCCGTCGCCGAAGCCCGGCAGGGTGCCGGCCGGCAGCCAGCACAGGCCGAGCGAGGCGGTGTGCCCGCCCAGCGCATAGTCCGGCTGGATCGCGCGGGCCACCAGGGCCGGGTCCTGCGGCACCCGGTCATCGACGGTCCGGCCCCAGTAGCAATAGGGCCAGCCATAGAAGCCGCCGTCCTGGACGGAGGTCAGATAGTCGGGCGGGGTCTCGTCGCCCAGGCCGTCGCGCTCGTTGACCACCGTCCAGAGCACCCCGGTGGTGGGCTCCCATGCCAGGCCCACCGGATTGCGCAGCCCGGATGCGAAGATCCGGCACACACCACTCGCCACATCGAACTCGTAGATCGCGGCGCGCCCTTCCTCAGCTGCCATGCCGTGCTCGCCGATATTGCTGAGCGAGCCGACCCCGATATAGAGCCTGGTGCCGTCCGGGCTCGGCAGGATGCTGCGGGTCCAGTGCCCGCCCGGCTTGAACTCGGCGAGCTTGCGGCCGGGCCCGCTGATCCGGTCGGTACCCGCCTCATACTGGAAGGCAACCAGCCCGTCGGTATTGCCGACATAGAAGGTGTCGCCCAGCAGGGCCATGCCGAAGGGCTGGTTCAGCCCGTCCAGGAACACGTGGCGGGTCTCGGCCGTCCCGTCGCCGTC
>NZ_WUJP01001040.1 GCF_009806515.1 Geminicoccus flavidas
TTGGTCGCGCAGGAGGGTGATCCGGTTCGGGCTCTCGCCGACCGCGCCCGCCCGCTTCATCGTGCTGTACTGGGCAAAGTCGAACGGGCTCTTGACCGCCCCTGGCAGGGTCAGCGCCTCGGCCGCCAGCACGCCACCGTCCGGCAGCACATGGATCCAGCGCGGGTGCTTCAGGCCCGTGGCGAACGCGTTGACCTTGAGACCAGGAGCGGCAGTCGGGGTCTGCCCGGCACTCCAGCCCTGCGCGGTCGGCATCTTCAGGGTCGGCAGCGCTCCTTGCGAGCGGGCCGGCGGGATGGCCGGCGTCGTACCGGTGGCCTGGGCGCGGATCCCGTCGTTGCGGTGCCGCACCAGGATCGTCCCGGCACCGATCAGCGCGACCAAGCGGCCGTAGAGATCCGTCAAGTTCATCGCGTTCCCTTCCTGCAGGCGCCGGGGAAGCTAGCTGCCTGCGCGGCAGCTGGAAATCCGCGATTCTGCGGCCCGACGCACGTGTTACCCTTCCGGCCGCCCGTGCTCGGCCTGCCCTGCCCGCTGCTGCCGATCAGGATGGCAGTCGGTGAGCGCGGAACGATTCAGGTCACGGAGGCGGCAAAATCCCGACAGGCCGAGCGTCAGGTCCAGATCGGCAGCGAGGTCGCTGATGACGGCCCGCACACCGGCTTCGCCCTTGAGAGCCAAGCCATAGACATAGGGCCGGCCGATCAAGACGGCGCGGGCACCCAGGGCGATCGCTTTGATGATGTCCGAACCCGTCCGGATCCCGCTGTCGAACAGGACCGGCAGCCGCTCCGCAACAACGTCGACAATGGCGGGCAGCGCATGAAGCGCGCCGATCGCCCCGTCGAGCTGGCGTCCGCCGTGGTTGGAGACGATGATGCCGTCCACGCCCGCGTCGAGCGCCCTGCGGGCGTCGTCTGGATGCAGCACCCCTTTGAGCAGGATCGGCAGCCGAGTGCGCGCCCGCAGGAATGGCAGGTCGCCCCAGGTCAGGCTGGGTCGCGCATAGACGGCGACGAAACGCTGGATCGCCGCCATCGCCTCCTTGGACCTACGCAGGCCGTCCAGCATCCCGCCTGGCCAGGCACGCAGGAACTCGAGGACGGACCAGACGATCATCGGGTGAACGGGCAGGCTCGCCGCATTGCCTTCCCCTGCACAGCGCAGGCCGCCAAACACGGGATCGGAGACATAGTTGGCAATGCCGCGGCCGCGCAGGAATGGCAGGTAGCCCCGATCCAGATCGCGCGGCCGCCAGCTCAGCTCCGTCGTGTCGAGGGTGACGACTAGCGCCTCGTAGCCGGCGAGTTCGGCACGCCGGACAAAGCTCTCCGTCAGTTCGTCCCGCGCCGACCAGTAAAGCTGGAACCAGCGTGGTCCGTCTCCGCCCGCCTGCGCGATCTCCTCCATGGAAAAGGACGACTGGGTGGATGTCACGAAGGGAATGCCCTCCGCGCGCGCTGCTCGTGCGGCCGCCAGATCCGCCTGACGGTGGGCCATGTCGAGGACGCCGATGGGGCCGAGGAGGAACGGCAGTGGCAGCGAGCGGCCGAACAGCTCCACCGACAGATCGCGCTTCGACACGTCGCGCAGCACCCGCTGCACGATGGCCCAGCGATCGAACGCCGCGCGGTTGGCGGCCATGGTCCGCTCGAACCCGGCACCTCCGGCGATGTAGGCTGCAGCGTCGCCACCCAGGCGGGCCAGTGCCGCCTGCTCCAGCCGCCGCGGGCAAACCGGCACGACCGGCCGCCGCCTGGCCAGGCCGGCCATGAAGATGTCAGTCTGGCGGCGTCGGCCGACGCTGGTCATGGGCCACAGGTTAGTCAGGTCAGCTCTGCTGGAAGGTATGACGGGCCAGACCGGAACATCGGCGCTCCACTCGGCGGGAACTCCGTGGCGCGGCGCCGCGCAACCCGCCCTGCCGCCGACTCTCCGACGGGCGGCCGATGATGACGGTGCCATCCAGGTAAAGCTGAACCTGCTCCCATCGGCTCTCCATGACCGGCTGTTACCAGCTGCAGGCTCGTCAGCACCCTGGGTGACAGGGACCGAGTTGTTCGGCGCAGCCGCCCTCGGTCTAGCTCGTCGGGTCAAGCAGGAAAGGGAATCGGCGGGGCGGCGTCGCCGCCCCGCCTTACTACGTCCGGGACATCACGATGATCTGCGCGGGCGCGGCCCCGGGTGGATCTAACGTCCGGCTCAAGCCTTGCAGGCGCTGGTGTAGGCGACGGAGCCGTATTCGCCGGCATAGCTCTTGGTATAGGGCC
>NZ_WUJP01001041.1 GCF_009806515.1 Geminicoccus flavidas
ATGATCCACGTGACCAATCGTGCCAATGTTCGCATGCGGCTTCGTCCGCTTGAACGTCTCTTTGGCCATCGTCTGTGCCCCTCGTCAGTCCTCTAACCTGAGACGTCTCAGGCGTACTTGGCGCGAATTTCGTCAGCGACCATCTGCGGCACCGGCGCATAATGGTCGAAGTGCATGGTGAACTGCGCGCGACCCTGCGACAGGGAGCGCAGCGAGTTCACGTAGCCGAACATGGAGGCCAGCGGCACCATTGCCTTGATGACCTGCGCGTTGCCGCGCGGCTCCATGCCGGTGATCTGGCCACGGCGGCTGTTCAGGTCGCCGATGATGTCACCCATGTACTCGTCGGGCGTCACCGCCTCGACGCGCATGATCGGCTCCAGGAGCTGCGGGCCGGCCTTGGCCGCCCCTTCCCGGAAGGCTGCACGCGACGCGATCTCGAAGGCGAGTGCCGAGGAGTCGACTTCGTGATAGGCGCCGTCGACCAGCTCCACCTTGACGTCGGTCATCGGGAAGCCGGCGATCACGCCACTGTCCATGCAGCTCTCGAGGCCCTTCTGGACGCCCGGGATGTATTCCTTCGGCACCGCACCGCCGACGATCTTGCTCTCGAACTCGAAGCCCTTGCCCTTCTCGTTCGGCGTGATCACCAGCTTCACCCGCGCGAACTGACCGGTACCACCGGTCTGCTTCTTGTGGGTGTAGTCCACGGTCGCGGGCTTGGTCAGGGTCTCGCGGTAGGCCACCTGCGGGGCGCCCACATTGGCCTCGACCTTGAACTCGCGCCGCATGCGGTCGACCAGGATCTCCAGATGGAGCTCGCCCATACCCTTGATCAGAGTCTGGCCGGACTCCTGGTCGGTGGAGACGCGGAAGGACGGATCCTCCTGGGCGAGCTTGCTCAGCGCCAGGCCCATCTTCTCCTGGTCCGCCTTCGACTTCGGCTCGACCGCGACCTCGATGACCGGCTCTGGGAACTCCATCCGTTCCAGGATGATCGGCTTGTCCGCGTCGGACAGCGTGTCACCCGTGGTGGTGTTCTTGAGCCCGACCAGCGCGACGATGTCGCCGGTCAGCGCTTCCTTCAGCTCCTCGCGGCTATTGGCATGCATCAGGAGGATGCGGCCGATGCGCTCACGGGAGTTCTTCACGGTATTTTGGAGATACGAACCGCTCTCCAGGCGACCAGAATAGATGCGCACGAAGGTCAGAGTGCCGACGAACGGATCCGTCATGATCTTGAACGCCAGCGCCGAGAACGGCGCGGTGTCGTCGATCTTCCGGCTCGCCTCGGTCTCGGTCTTGGGATCAATGCCGGTGATCTGCGGCACGTCGAGCGGCGACGGGAGGAAGTCGACCACCGCGTCCAGCAGTGGCTGCACACCCTTGTTCTTGAAGGACGAGCCGCACAGCACCGGAACGAAGTTGAAGCCGGTGACGCCCTTGCGCAGGCAGCGCTTCAGCGTCTCCTCGTCGGGCTCCTCGCCGCCGAAATAGGCTTCAAGGGCCGCGTCATCCATCTCCACGGCGGCCTCGACCAGCGCCTGCCGATATTCGGTGGCGCGATCCTTCAGCTCGGCCGGGATCTCTTCCAGCGTGTAGTCGGCGCCCATGGTCTCGTCGCGCCAGACCACGGCCTTCATCCGGATCAGGTCGACATTGCCGACATACTGAGCCTCGCTGCCGATCGGCAGCGTCAGCACGACCGGCTTGGCGCCCAGGCGCTCACGGATCTGGTCGACGCACCGGTACATGTTGGCGCCGATCCGGTCCATCTTGTTGACGAAGCAGATCCGGGGCACGCGGTACTTGTCGGCCTGACGCCAGACGGTCTCGGACTGGGGCTCGACACCCGCGACCGAATCGAACACCGCCACGGCACCGTCGAGCACGCGCAGCGACCGCTCGACCTCGATGGTGAAGTCGACGTGACCGGGCGTGTCGATGATGTTGATGCGATGATCCCGCCAGTAGCAGGTCGTCGCTGCGGACGTGATGGTGATGCCGCGTTCCTGCTCCTGCTCCATCCAGTCCATCGTCGCGGTGCCCTCATGCACCTCGCCGATCTTGTAGGACTTACCGGTGTAGAACAGGATGCGCTCGGTGGTCGTCGTCTTGCCGGCATCGATGTGGGCCATGATGCCGATGTTACGATAACGTTCGAGCGGAATGGTGCGAGCCATGATCGTTTCCGAGCCGTTCCGGGCCGATTACCAGCGGTAGTGCGAAAACGCGCGGTTCGCTTCCGCCATGCGGAGCGTGTCCTCGCGCTTCTTGACGGCCGCCCCGCGGTTCTGGGCAGCATCCAGCAGCTCCGCCGCCAGACGATCGGTCATCGTCTTCTCGGAACGCTTCTGCGCGGTGGAGATGATCCAGCGGATCGCCAGGGCCTGGCGCCGCACGTCACGAACCTCGACCGGCACCTGGTAGGTGGCGCCACCGACGCGGCGCGACCGCACCTCGAGCGCCGGAGCGACGTTGCCCAGCGCCTCGTGGAACAGCTCGATCGGATCTCCGCCACCACGCTGCTGCAGCTTGTCCAGCGCGGCATAGACCGACGCCTCGGCCACGGACTTCTTGCCGTCCAGCATCACGGAATTGATGAACTTGGCCAGGATGACATCCCCGAACTTCGGATCGGGAAGGACCTCACGGCGCTCAGCAGCACGACGACGCATATTTCAGAAACCCTCTTGGCCGATCACTTCGGACGCTTGACGCCGTACTTGGAACGGCCCTGCTTGCGGTTCTTCACGCCCTGGGCATCGAGCACGCCGCGCAGCGTGTGGTAGCGCACGCCCGGCAGGTCCTTCACGCGACCGCCGCGGATCAGGACGACCGAGTGCTCCTGGAGGTTGTGACCCTCGCCAGGAATGTAGCTGGTCACCTCGAAGCCGTTGGTCAGGCGCACGCGGCAGACCTTCCGGAGCGCCGAGTTCGGCTTCTTGGGCGTGGTCGTGTAGACGCGGGTGCAGACGCCGCGCTTCTGCGGGCAACCCTCAAGGGCCGGCACCTTGTTGCGCTTCGGCTTGCTCGTCCGGCCCGTGCGGACCAACTGGTTGATCGTCGGCATCTCGTCTTTGTCTCGCCCTGTCCGAAGTGCGCGTTCCACGAAGCAAGTCCGGCCGCCCGGCATGAGCCAAGCCGCCTTCTGGAACCGGCAGGAATGCACCCGAACAACCGACCCTGCGTCTGGCCCGTTCGGGCCACCACCAGGCTCGTGAATGAAAAGGTGCGCGGCTTCTATCCGTCAGCCGGCCTGCCGTCAAGACCCTGCGCCCATCGCGGCTGGCCGCGACGGACGCAGGTCTTTCATGCGGCGACGCTTTAGGCGGCGCCGATCTCTCCGATCGCGAAGCCGCGCTCGCTGTCCAGCTCGCGCGGCGGTGCGAAGCGGCTGTCGGAGGCCAGCTCCTTGCGCAGCCGCGGCAGCACGCCACCGGTGCCGGCTGGGATCAACCGGCCGACGATGACGTTCTCCTTCAGGCCGTTCAGCCCGTCGGTCTTGCCGGCGAACGCCGCCTCGGTGAGCACGCGGGTAGTCTCCTGGAAGGAGGCCGCGGACACGAAGGACTGCGTCTGCAGGCTGGCCTTGGTGATGCCCTGCAGGACCGGGCGGCACACGGCCGGGCGCTTGTCCTCGGCCACGATCCGCGCGTTGACCTGATCGAACTCGACCCGGTCGACCTGCTCGCCCACCAGGAAGGTCGTATCGCCCGGATCCGCGATCTCGACCTTCTGCAGCATCTGCCGGACGATGACCTCGACATGCTTGTCGTTGATCTTCACGCCCTGCAGCTTGTACACGTCCTGGATTTCCGCGACCAGGAACTGAGCCAGCGCCTCCACGCCGAGCACGCGCAGGATGTCATGCGGCACCGGGTTGCCGTCGACGATCGGGTCGCCCGGCTTGGTGATGTCGCCCTCCTGCACGCTGACCTGACGCCCCTTCGGGATCAGGTACTCGACCGGCTCCTGATCCGGGTCGACCGGGATCAGGCGCAGGCGCCGCTTGTTCTTGTAGTCCTTACCGAACTCCACCCGGCCTTCCAGCTCGGCGATGATCGCCGGGTCCTTGGGCCGGCGCGCCTCGAACAGCTCCGCCACGCGCGGCAGACCGCCCGTGATGTCGCGGGTCTTGGACGCCTCCTTGGGCAGACGCGCCAGCACGTCGCCGGGATGGATCATGTCGCCGTTCTCGACCGACAGGATGCCACCCAGCGGCATGAAGTAGCGCGCCTCGTTGCCCGACGGCAGGGTGATCGGCTTGCCGGCCTCGTCCTCCAGCACGATGGCAGGCCGCAGGTTAGCCGAGCGGGAGGACTGCCGGTAGTCGACGATCTCCTTGCTCGACTTGCCGGTCGTCTCGTCGATCACGTCGCGGTAGGTGATGCCCTCGATCATGTCGTGGAACACGACCTTGCCGGCCGCCTCGGAAACCACCGGAACGGTGTGCGGATCCCACTCCGCGAGGCGCTGCTCCTTCTCGACCTTGGAGTCGGGCTCCACCAGCAGCCGCGTGCCGTTGGCCAGGCGATGACGGACGCGCTCGCGGCCGACCTCGTCATAGATGACCAGCTCGGAATTGCGGCCGAGCACGACCAGCCGGCCCTTCGCGTCGCGGACCAAGCGCGGGTTGGTGATCTTGACCGAGCCGGCCACCGCCGACTCGATCGAGCTCTGCTCCGCCTGGCCCTGCGCCGCACCACCGATATGGAAGGTGCGCATGGTCAGCTGGGTGCCGGGCTCGCCGATCGACTGCGCGGCAATCACGCCCACCGCCTCGCCGATGTTGACCTCAGTGCCGCGCGCCAGGTCGCGGCCGTAGCACTTGCCGCACACCCCGCCGAAGCTGTCGCAGGTCAGGACCGAGCGGACCCGGATCGCGGACACGCCGCTGCCCTCGATCAGCCGCACCTGCGGCTCCTCGAACAGCGTGTTGCGGGTGACCAGCACGTCGCCGGACTTCGGGTCGATCACGTCCTCGGCCGAGGTCCGGCCCAGGATGCGTTCGCCCAGATCGTCGGCCACCTGGCCGGCATTGATCGAGGCCGAGAGGGTGATGAACCGCTCGGTCCCGCAATCCTCCTCGACGATGATGCAGTCCTGCGCCACGTCGACCAGGCGACGGGTGAGATAACCCGAGTTGGCCGTCTTGAGCGCGGTGTCGGCCAGGCCCTTGCGGGCGCCGTGCGTGGAGTTGAAGTACTCCAGCACCGATAGGCCTTCCTTGAAGTTCGAGATGATCGGGTTCTCGATGATCTCGCCCGACGGCTTGGCCATGAGGCCGCGCATGCCGGCCAGCTGCTTGATCTGCGCCGCGGAGCCACGCGCCCCCGAATCGGCCATCATGAAGATGGAGTTCGGCTGCTTGAACCTGCCGTTCTCGTCCGGCACCGAGTGCACCGCGCGGATCGCCTTCATCATCTCGTCCGAGACGCGATCCGAGCACTGCTGCCAAGCGTCGACGACCTTGTTGTACTTCTCACCCTTGGTGATCAGGCCGTCCGCATACTGCTGCTCGTACTGCTTCACCAACTCCTGGGTCTGCGAGATCAGTCGGTGCTTGCTTTCCGGGATGACCATGTCGTCCTTGCCGAACGAGATGCCGGCGCGGGCTGCATTGCTGAAGCCCAGCCCCATCATCCGGTCGGCGAAGATCACGGTCTCCTTCTGACCGCAATGGCGGTAGACCTCGTCGATGACCTGGCTGACCTCCTTCTTGGTCAGCGTGCGGTTGAACAGCCGCTCGAAGCTGACCTTCGGGTTCTGCGGCAGGACTTCGTAGAGCAGCATCCGGCCCGGCGTCGTGTCGACCACCTTGGACTCGAAGCTGCCATCCGGCTGCATCACCTCGATGCGCGCCTTGATCTTGGCGTGCATGCTGACCGCACGGGCGGCGAGCGCGTGCTGGATCTCGGCGAGATCGGAGAAGGCCATGCCCTCGCCCTTCTCGTTCGGGATCTCCAGCGAGAGGTAGTAGAGCCCTAGCACGATGTCCTGGGTCGGCACGATGATCGGCTTGCCGTTGGCCGGGCTCAGGATGTTGTTGGTCGACATCATGAGCACGCGGGCTTCGAGCTGGGCTTCCAGCGAGAGCGGCACGTGGACCGCCATCTGGTCGCCGTCGAAGTCTGCGTTGAAGGCGGTGCAGACCAGCGGGTGAAGCTGAATCGCCTTGCCTTCGATCAGCACCGGCTCGAACGCCTGGATGCCCAGGCGGTGCAGCGTCGGCGCCCGGTTCAGCATGACCGGATGCTCGCGGATCACCTGCTCCAGGATGTCCCAGACCTCGGGCCGCTCCTTCTCGACCATGCGCTTGGCGGCCTTGATCGTCTGCGCCATGCCGAACAGCTCGAGCTTGGCGTAGACGAACGGCTTGAACAGCTCGAGCGCCATCTTCTTCGGCAGGCCGCACTGATGCAGCTTCAGCTCCGGACCGACGACGATCACCGAGCGGCCGGAATAGTCGACGCGCTTGCCCAAGAGGTTCTGGCGGAACCGGCCCTGCTTGCCCTTGAGCATGTCGGAGAGCGACTTCAGCGGGCGCTTGTTGGCGCCGGTGATGACGCGGCCGCGCCGGCCATTGTCGAACAGCGCGTCGACCGCCTCCTGCAGCATGCGCTTCTCGTTGCGCACGATGATGTCGGGCGCGCGCAGCTCGATCAGGCGCTTCAGACGGTTGTTCCGGTTGATCACGCGGCGATAGAGGTCGTTCAGGTCCGAAGTCGCGAACCGGCCGCCATCGAGCGGGACGAGCGGACGTAGCTCCGGCGGGATCACCGGAACGACCTCCATCACCATCCACTCCGGCTTGTTGCCGGACTCGAGGAAGACCTCGACCATCTTCAGCCGCTTGACCAGCTTCTTCCGCTTGGCCTCGGAGCTGGTTTCGGCCAGCTCGGCACGCAGCTTGTCGCGCTCCTCGGGCAGGTCGATGCGCTTGAGCATGTCGCGCACCGCCTCGGCACCGATGCCGACGGTGAAGCTGTCCTCGCCGAACTCGTCACGATGGCGCAGGACTTGGTCCTCGGTCAGCAGCTCATGGAGCTTCAGCGGGGTCAGGCCCGGCTCGACCACCACGAACTGCTCGAAATAGAGCACCCGCTCCAGCTCGCGCAGGGTCATGTCGAGCAGGATGCCGATGCGCGAGGGCACCGACTTCAGGAACCAGATGTGTGCTACCGGCGCGGCCAGCTCGATATGGCCCATCCGCTCGCGGCGCACCTTGGACTGGATGACCTCGACGCCGCACTTCTCGCAGACGATGCCCTTGTACTTCATGCGCTTGTACTTGCCGCACAAGCACTCGTAATCCTTGATCGGCCCGAAGATCTTCGCGCAGAACAGGCCATCACGCTCCGGCTTGAAGGTCCGGTAGTTGATGGTCTCCGGCTTGCGCACCTCGCCGTAGGACCATTCCCGAATCTGGTCGGGGCTGGCGATGGAGATCCGAATCTCGTCGAACTTCTGGCCGGCCGCGGGCTGACCAAAAAGGTACATGAGATCGTTCATCTGGACCGTCTCTCGCTCATCCGCATCAGGAAAACAAAGCCCGGGCCGATGGCGCCATGCGCCATCCGCCCGGGGCCGAAGCTCAATCCTCGTTCGTGGACTGCAGCTGGACGTTGAGCGCCAGTGCCTGCAGTTCCTTGACGAGCACGTTGAAGCTCTCCGGGATACCCGCTTCGAACGTGTCCTCGCCGCGAACGATCGCTTCGTAGATCTTCGTACGACCGGAGACGTCGTCCGACTTGACCGTCAGCATCTCCTGCAACGTGTAGGAGGCGCCGTAAGCCTGGAGCGCCCAGCACTCCATCTCGCCGAAGCGCTGACCGCCGAACTGCGCCTTGCCGCCCAGCGGCTGCTGGGTGACCAAGCTGTAGGGACCGACCGAGCGGGCGTGGATCTTGTCATCCACCAGGTGGCCGAGCTTCAGCATGTAGATGTAGCCCACCGTCACCTGCCGGTCGAACGGCTCGCCCGTGCGCCCGTCATAGAGCTGGGACTGACCGGACGAATGGCAACCGGCATCCTCCAGCATCTTGACGATGTCGGCCTCGTGCGCCCCGTCGAACACCGGCGTGGCGATCGGCACGCCCTCGCGCAGGTTCTCGCCCAGCTCCTGCAGCTCCTCGTCGGAATACTGCTGGAGCTCGTCGCTGGTCCCGTCGCCGTAGACGCGGCTCAGCCGCTCGACCAGCCGGTCGCGGCCCTGCTCCTCGTTGTAGCGATCAACCAGCTGGCCGATCTGCCGCCCGAGATTGGCGCAGGCCCAGCCCAGATGGGTCTCCAGGATCTGGCCGACATTCATGCGCGAGGGCACGCCCAGCGGGTTCAGCACGAGGTCGACCGGGGTGCCGTCCTCCAAGTGCGGCATGTCCTCGATCGGCGCGATCTTGGAGATGACGCCCTTGTTGCCGTGCCGGCCGGCCATCTTGTCGCCCGGCTGCAGCTTGCGCTTCACCGCGACGAACACCTTGACCATCTTGAGCACGCCGGGAGGCATCTCGTCGCCGCGCTGCAGCTTCTCGACCTTGCTCTCGAACCGGTCGACCAACGCCTTCACGCCGTCGTCGAGCTGGCGCTTGAGCGCCTGGATCTCGGCCATGCGGGCAGCATCGTCGACGCCGAAATCCCACCACTGCCGCTTGGGACGGTCCAAGGCCATCTCGTCGATCGGCATGTTGGTCCGCGCCCCCTTGGGCGCCGCGGTGGCCACCTGCCCTTCCAGCAGCTCACGCAGGCGCGAGTAGACGTTGCGCTCCAGAATGGCGCGCTCGTCGTCCCGGTCCTTGGCCAGCCGCTCGATCTCGGCGCGCTCGATCGCAATCGCGCGCTCGTCCTTCTCGACGCCGCGGCGGTTGAACACCCGCACCTCGACGACCGTACCCTGGACGCCCGGCGGCACCTTCAGCGAGGTGTCGCGCACGTCGTGGGCCTTCTCGCCGAAGATCGCCCGCAGCAGCTTCTCCTCCGGGGTCATCGGGGTCTCGCCCTTGGGCGTGACCTTGCCAACCAGGATGTCCGCGGCCTTCACCTCCGCACCGATATAGACGATGCCCGCCTCGTCGAGGTTGCGCAGCGCCTCTTCCGACACGTTGGGGATGTCGCGGGTGATCGCTTCCGGCCCGAGCTTGGTGTCGCGCGCCATCACCTCGAATTCCTCGATATGGATCGAGGTGAAGATGTCGTCGCGGACGATCCGCTCGGAGATCAGGATCGAGTCCTCAAAGTTGTAGCCGTTCCAGGGCATGAACGCGACCAGCGCATTGTAGCCCAGGGCCAGCTCACCGAGCTGGGTGGACGGGCCGTCGGCCACGATGTCGTTCGCGCGCACCACGTCGCCCACCTTCACCAGCGGGCGCTGGTTGATGCAGGTGTTCTGGTTGGAGCGCTGGAACTTCTTCAGCCGGTAGATGTCGACCACGCCCTCGCCGCGCGCGTTCTCGTCGGTCACGCGGATGACGATGCGCGAACCGTCGACCTGGTCGACGATGCCGCCACGCCGGGCAACGATCGCCGCACCCGAATCACGGGCCGCGATCTCCTCCATGCCGGTGCCGACATAAGGAGCGGCGGCGCGGACCAGCGGCACCGCCTGGCGCTGCATGTTCGAGCCCATCAGCGCGCGGTTGGCGTCGTCGTTCTCCAGGAACGGGATCAGCGCCGCGGCGACGGAGACGAGCTGCTTGGGCGAGACGTCGATCATGTCGACGTTCTCGGGCTTCGCCAGCACGAACTCGCCGTTCTGCCGGCAGGCGATGAACTCGCCGGCCAGCGTGCCGTCCTCGTTCAGCTTGGAGTTCGCCTGCGCGATCGTGTAGCGCCCCTCCTCCATGGCAGAGAGGTAGATCACGTCGCCGACGATCTTGCCGCCCTCGACCCGGCGGTACGGGCTCTCGATGAAGCCGTACTTGTTGATCCGGGCATAGGTCGCGAGGCTGTTGATCAGGCCGATGTTCGGGCCTTCCGGCGTCTCAATCGGGCAGATCCGGCCATAATGGGTCGGATGGACGTCGCGCACCTCAAAGCCCGCGCGCTCACGGGTGAGACCACCCGGGCCCAATGCCGAGAGCCGCCGCTTGTGCGTGATCTCGGAGAGCGGATTGGTCTGATCCATGAACTGCGAGAGCTGCGAAGAGCCGAAGAACTCGCGCACCGCCGCGGCCACGGGCTTGGCGTTGATCAGGTCGTGCGGCATCGCCGCGTCGATCTCGACCGACGACATGCGCTCGCGCACCGCGCGCTCCATGCGGAGCAGGCCGATGCGGAACTGGTTCTCCATGAGCTCGCCGACCGAGCGCACCCGGCGGTTGCCGAGATGGTCGATGTCGTCGATCTCGCCCCGGCCGTCCTTGATCTCGATCAGCATCTTGACCACGGCCAGGATGTCCTCCTGGCGGAGCACGCGCAGCGTGTCCTCGGTCTCCATGCCAAGGCGCATGTTCATCTTCACGCGGCCGACCGCGGAGAGGTCATAGCGCTCGTTGTCGAAGAACAGGCCGTTGAACAGGGCTTCCGCGGTCTCGAGCGTCGGCGGCTCGCCCGGGCGCAGCACGCGATAGATCTCGAGCAGCGCGTCGTCGCGGTTCTGCGAGCGATCCAGCGCCAGCGTGTTGCGCAGGTACGGGCCGACCGTCATGTGGTCGATGTCGAGGATCGGCAGCTCCTCGATCCCGCCCGAGATCAGCTTCTCGATGGCGATCGCGGTGAGCTCCTCGCCGGCCTCGACGAACACCAGGCCGCTGCTCTCGTCGATCACGTCGCGGGCGACGAATTTGCCGACCAGGTCCTCGGCCGAGACGAACACCTCGGTCAGGCCCTGCTCGACCAGCTTGCGGATCAGGCGCGGGGTGAGCTTGGTGCCCGCCTCGGCGACCGTCTCGCCGGTGCTGGCGTCGATCAAGTCCGTGGTCAGCTTCTGCCCGGTCATCCGCTGGCCGTTGAAGGCGGTCTTCCAGCCCCGGCCCGAGCGATAGTACATCAGCTCGTTGTAGAAGTGGGCCAGGATCTGCTCCTGGTCCAGCCCCAGCGCCAGCAGCAGTGCGGTCACCGGCAGCTTGCGGCGGCGGTCGATGCGGACGTGCAGCAGGTCCTTGCTGTCGAACTCGAAGTCCAGCCAGGAGCCGCGATAGGGGATTACACGGGCGGAGTAGAGATACTTGCCCGAGCTGTGGGTCTTGCCGCGGTCATGGTCGAAGAACACGCCCGGGCTGCGATGCATCTGCGAGACGATCACGCGCTCGGTGCCGTTGACCACGAACGTGCCGTTCTCGGTCATGAGCGGCATGTCGCCCATGTAGACGTCCTGCTCCTTGATGTCCCGGACGGAACGGGAGCCGGTCTCCTCGTCCACGTCCCAGACGATCAGGCGCAGGGTGACACGCAGCGGCGCGGCATAGGTCATGCCGCGCTGATGGCACTCGTCGACGTCGTACTTGGGCTCTTCCAGCTCGTACTTGACGAAGTCCAGCGCAGCGCGATCGGCGAAGTCCTTGATCGGGAACACCGACCGGAACACTTCCTCGAGTCCGTGCAAGACCCGGTCCGCCTGGCGAACGTCGCGCTGCAGGAACGCCTCATAGGACTGACGCTGGACCTCGATGAGGTTCGGCATCACGGCGATCTCGGGGATGCGACCGAAGCTCTTGCGGATCCGTCTGCGAGCGGTGAACGTCTGGGGCATGACGGGCCTTCGCTGATCGAAGCTGGAACAGGCTGGGGGCGGGGGAACCTCCCAGCATATAGGAACTCAACCGGGAATTGTCACCGCGATGACAATGCCGGCAGCGCCGAAAGCCGCCGGTGCGTGCACCGACGGCTCCGGACGAAAGGAAAAAGTCGCGACGCGACTGGAGATTACTTGATCTCCACGGTGGCGCCGGCGCCCTCGAGCTGAGCCTTGATCTTGGCGGCATCCTCCTTGGAGACGCCCTCCTTGACCGGCTTCGGCGCCGCCTCGACCAGATCCTTGGCCTCCTTCAGACCAAGGTTGGTGATCGCGCGGACCTCCTTGATCACGTTGATCTTCTGGGCTCCGGCGCTGGCCAGGATCACGTCGAACTCGGTCTGCTCCTCGGCGGGGGCAGCAGCGGCGGCAGCGCCACCACCAGCGGCGGCGACGGCGGCAACCGGGGCCGCGGCCGAGACGCCCCACTTCTCCTCGAGGAGCTTCGCCAGCTCGGCAGCCTCGAGAACGGTCAGGCTCGACAGGTCTTCGACGATCTGATGCAGGTTCGCCATAACGACATCCACTCCACTACACTCACGCGTGGCCACCTTTGGGCCACAATGTTCACTGCAGGTCCGCCAGGACCTCGGATCGAGCGGTCAGCCCTGATCGCTCTTCGCCCGAAGCAGACGGGCGAGCTGACCGCCCGGCGCCTGCAACACACCGACGAGACGCGACGCCGGGGTATTGATGATCGCGATGAGCTTCGCCCGGAGGTCGTCCAGGGAGGGAAGCTCGGCCAGCGCCTTGACCTGATCGGCCGACAGGATCGACCCGGACAGGCCACCGCCCACGATCTGAAGCTTCTCGTTCTTCTTGGCGTACTCGACCGCCACCTTGGCGGCCGCCACCGGATCACGCGAATACGCGATCGCGGTCGGACCCT
The DNA here is from genome assembly GCF_009806515.1 of Geminicoccus flavidas. Classification (GTDB taxonomy): domain Bacteria; phylum Pseudomonadota; class Alphaproteobacteria; order Geminicoccales; family Geminicoccaceae; genus Geminicoccus; species Geminicoccus flavidus. Next base: position 12,621 of record NZ_WUJP01001041.1, read on the forward strand.
TGAAGAGCGGTTCCAGACCGGCGAAACCCGTTTCCGCGAGGGCGCGGACGGTCAGCCGGTTCTTGGTCACCCGGAAGGACGCACCCTGCTGGCGCATCTGCGCGCGCAACTGGGTGACTTCCGGCACGGTCATGCCGCGGTACTGGGTGACCACGACCACACCGGTCTCATTGAATACAGCATTCAGGTCAGAAATGACCTGCGCTTTCTCAGCTCGAAGCACCAGAGCCTCCGATGCACTTGGTCCAGACAACCCCATAGGCCATCAAGACCGGGCTCGTTGTCTCAAAGGCGTGCGGCAAACGCACGCCGAACGGCACCGTCATCCCGACGACGGCGCTAGCGAGCCAGACAGTGCGTCTTGCTAGGCGCGGCAACATAAAGCGTCGCCGGCCGATTGCAAGAGGCCTTGTCGGCCCGATCCGCCGTTTACGCGAGGATGCCGCCGACCTCGAGCTTCACGCCCGGCCCCTGGGTGGAGCTCAGATGTGCGCGCTTGAGATAGGTGCCCTTCGCCCCGGCCGGCCGCGCCTTGTTGATCGCATCCACGATCGCCCGGACGTTGTCGACCAGCTGCTCCGCCGGAAAGCTGGCCTTGCCCACGCCGGCGTGGACGATGCCGGCCTTCTCGACGCGGAACTGGACCTGGCCGCCCTTGGCGTCCTTGACCGCCTGGGTGACGTTCGGCGTCACCGTGCCGAGCTTCGGATTCGGCATCAGGCCGCGGGGGCCCAGCACCCGACCGAGCCGGCCGACCACACCCATCATGTCCGGCGTGGCGATGCAGCGGTCGAAGTCGATCTGGCCGCCCTGGATCGCCTCGGCGAGGTCCTCGGCACCGACAATGTCCGCGCCGGCCGCCTTGGCCTCCTCGGCCTTGTCACCCTTGGCGAACACCGCGACCCGCAGGGTCTTGCCGGTGCCGTGCGGCAGGTTGACCGTGCCGCGGACCATCTGGTCGGCGTGGCGCGGATCGACGCCCAGGTTCATCGAGATCTCGATCGTCTCGTCGAACTTGGCGGTCGCGTTGCTCTTGACCAGACCCACCGCCTCGTCGAGGCCGTAGAGCCTGGCGCGGTCGACGCTCTCGGCCGCCTTGCGCAGCCGCTTGCCCTTCGTCGCCATCGCTTACTCCGCCACCGCGATGCCCATGGACCGCGCCGAGCCGACGATCATCTTGGTCGCGGCGTCGAGATCCTGGGCGTTGAGGTCCTTCATCTTCTTCTCGGCGATCTCGCGGCACTGGGCCATGGTCACCGAGCCGGCGTCGCCACCACGACCCGGCGTCTTGCTCGCCGAGGTGATGTTGGCCGCCCGCTTGAGGAAGAAGGAGACCGGCGGGGTCTTGACGATGAAGGTGAAGGTGCGGTCCGCGAACGCGGTGATGATCACCGGCAGCGGGGTGCCGACCTCGACATTCTGCGTCTCTGCGTTGAACTTCTTGCAGAAGTCCATGATGTTCAGGCCGCGCTGACCCAGAGCCGGGCCGATCGGCGGGCTCGGGTTGGCCTTGCCTGCGGGTACCTGCAGCTTGATGTACCCGGTGATTTTCTTCGCCAAACTGTCACTCCTGTATCAGAAGCCTAGCGGTGCGAACGCCCGGCCCGCACCGGGCCAGGCTCCCGCGGCGTTCCGGTCAGACCTTCTCGACCTGCCCGAACTCCAGATCGACCGGGGTGGCCCGGCCGAAGATCGAAACGGAGACCTTGAGGCGCTGCTTGGCCTCGTCGACCTCCTCGACCGTTCCGTTGAACGAGGCGAACGGTCCGTCCGCCACGCGAATCTGCTCGCCGATCACGAAGGCCACGGTGGCCTTGGGATGCTCGGTGCCTTCCTGGATCTGCTGGTGGATCCGCAGCGCCTCGGCTTCCGGGATCGCCTGCGGCCGGCCGCTGCCGCCCAGGAAACCCGTGACCTTCGGAATGTTGCGCACCAGCGACCAGGTCTCGTCGTTGAGATCCATCTTCACGAGCACGTAGCCCGGGAAGAACTTCTGCTCGGTCGGAACCTTCTTGCCGCGCCGGACCTCGATCACCTCCTGCATCGGGACCAGGATCTCCTCGAAGGCGTCGGCGAGCCCCTTCTGGGCGCTCTGCTCCTGGATCGCCTCGCGGACCTTCTTCTCGAAGCCGGAATAGACGTGGATGATGTACCACTTCTTCGACATCAGACCCCCAGGCCGAGGATCAGACGGATCGCGAACGAAATGATCTGATCGACGAGGAAGAAGAAGATCGCGGCGGCGGCCGACATCGCGAGCACGCTCGCGGTCGTGTAGAGGGTTTCCTTGCGCGACGGCCAGGTGACCCTGGCCATCTCCTGGCGCACTTCCCGCAGGAACTGCGCGGGCGACACTCTCACCATCCGTCGTCGGATCCCGTTCAAACTGCTAGATGCTGGCAGGAGCGGAGGGGCTCGAACCCCCAACCCCCGGTTTTGGAGACCGGTGCTCTACCAATTGAGCTACGCTCCTGCATCACCTCCCGCCGGAGCGGCCGCACGAGGCGGCCCAGCCGTGGCGAAGGGTACGCTCGCCGTCGCCGGCCCGCGTGGGGCAGGCTCTTAGCGGCAACCTCGCGGGAGGGCAAGCGGCAGAAAAGGGTTCGGCCACAAGAACGTCACAAGCGGCGCTCCCATGGCCGGCCCGGCCGGATCCGACCCCTTCAGATCACTGGATGATGTTGGCGACGACGCCGGCACCGACGGTGCGGCCGCCCTCGCGGATGGCAA
>NZ_WUJP01001042.1 GCF_009806515.1 Geminicoccus flavidas
GGCGCCATCCTCCTGATCCTGCCCCTGCCGTTTCTGTCGCGCTGGCTGGATATCCTGCCGCTCGGCGGTCTTGCAGGCCTTCCAGACCACGCTGGAGCAGGACAGCCTGGCCAAGAACTCGGGCCAGACCTATCGGACCACCTGCCGGTTGTGGAACCGGGCAGCCCAAGCGGTCGCGGCCTGGCGGGGCCTCCAGGTGCCCCTGCCCCGCCTGGAGCGGCACTACACCCGGTCGTGGGGGGACTTCCCGACCAGCCTAATGGCCGACGTGGAGGCCTTCCTGTTCCACTCCGCCCACCAGGACCCGTTCGCCGAGCACTACGCCCAGCCGATCAAGCCCAGCACCGCGAACCTGCGCCGCACCCAGATCCAGGAGATCGCCACCGCCCTGGTGCTGGCCGGCCAGCCGATCGAGGGGATCACCATCCTTGCCGTCCTGGTGCAGCCGGCCAACGCCACCCGGCACTGCGCTTCTTTCTGGACCGCCGGGGTGGCAAGTCCTCGGTCTATCTCTACAGCCATGCCCTGCTGCTCAAGACCATCGCCCGGCACTGGGTCAGAGCACCTTATGAGCAGGTCGAGGAGCTGGCGCGCATCGGCAAGTGGCTCAAGGTCAAGAAGACCGGCATGACCGACAAGAACCGTGCGCGGCTGCGCCAGTTCGACCACAAGGCCAACCTCCAGGCCTGATCCACCTGCCCCGCCGGGTCCTGCACGCGTTGCCCCACCAAGATGACGGCAGCCGGGCCGGTGCGCTGCGTGCCATGTATGCGGCCGCCGTCGAGCTCTTGCTGCACGCCCCGATCCGGGTCGACAATCTGGCAGCCCTAGAGATCGGCCGGCACCTGCTCCAGATCCAGGCAGGCGGCACCCGCACCGTCCACCTGTGATCCCGGCCGAGGAGACCAAGAACGGCCGGCCCTATGAGGTGGAGCTGCCCAAGGAAACGGTGGAGCTCCTGGAGCTCTACCTCAAGCGCTACCGCCCACGCTTGGCACCGGAAGGTGCCGCTGCGTGGATGTTCCCGAACGAAGCGGGCCTGCGTCGCTCGACCATCCCCTTCTCCACCGGGATCAGCGCTTTCGTGCGGCGGGAAACCGGCATTCAGATGAACACCCATCTGTTCCGCCACCTGGCCGCGACGCTCTACCTGAACCTCCACAGCGGCGACATCGAGACGCCGCGGCGCGTACTCGGCCATGCCAGCACGACGCTGCGCTACCATGCCGAGGTCAAGAACGCTTCAGCGATCCGGCACTTCGACAGCGTGATCGCCGCCTTGCGTGAACAGGCGATACCTGCCCGCAAGCCGCGGGGGCGGTCATGACCGGGTCAGGTACTTCCCGCCGCAGCGTGAAGCTTGAGGATTGGCCGCCGATCGACCGGCTGGCCTGGCGAGCCGCCTTGCGGCCAAGCGACCTGCTCGATCCGGACGGGGTCGCCACAGGCTGGGCGGAGTCGACCCGCCAGATGATCGTCGAGGGATATGGCCACTGGCTGACCTGGCTGACCCTACAGGGGGAGCTCGATCCCCTGGCCAAGCCCGCCCGTGCGGCTCACCCATGCACGCCTTGCCGCCTATCTGGCCCATCTTCGGGAAACCGTGGCGCCGTTCACGGTCTCCGCGCGTATCCAGCAGCTGGGCAACGCCATGCGTGCCATGGCCTGAGCAAGACTGGCGCTGGATCCAGCGCGGGGCTGATCGGATCGGATCAAGGCCAAGGCGGTTTCGGTGCGCGACAAGCGCGCTCGTCTGCAGTCCCCGGAGCGGCTGGTGGCCTTGGGCTGCCAGCTGATAATTTGGGCCGAGACCCAAACCGAGGAGCAACTGGCGGTGCGCGCGGTGGCCTATCGCAACGGCCTGCTGATCGCCTTTCTGGCGTATCGGCCGATCCGGGCCAAGAACCTGGCCTCCATCCAGTGCGGCCGACATCTGGTCCGGCGCGGCGCGGACTGGTGGCTGCAGTTTCCGGCCGAGGAGACCAAGACCCGCCAAGCGCTGGAGATGCCGTTCCCGCCCGAGCTCGTCCCCTGCCTGGAGCACTACCTGACCACCTATGGTCCGGTCCTGGCGGCCAGGGGCCGCAAGCCCCGATCTGGCCCGGTCACCGGCTTGTGGATGTCCTGGCACGGCACCCAGATGGGCAGCGACGCGATCTGGCATCAGATCAAGGAGCGCACCCGGACCGCGTTCGGTACATCCCTCAACCCGCATCTGTTCCGACTGGGCGGCTACCACCATCGCCATGCATGCGCCCGAGGAGATCCAGATCATCCGGGCGATCCTGGGCCACACCACCCTGGCGACCTCCGAGCGGCACTACAACCTGGCCGGCAGCCTGGAGGCCGGGCGCCGCCATGCGGACGCCATTCAGAGGTTGCGGGCGGACAGCTAGCTTTGCAGCGCCCGCGTCCGGGCGAGCAGGGCGGCGCTGTGGCGGAGGGTGCGCAGCGAATTCCAAGAGGGCCAGGGTGTCGCGGGCCTGGGCAGCGCAGGCGGCATGGCCGCGCGCGACCAGCCGGTCGACGAGTTCGCACTGCCGGGCGAGGCGCTCCTCGGCGGCGTGGACGTAGGCGGGGCGTCGCGGGCAGGTGGGCATGGGGATGGCCTTGCGCCAGGAAGGGCCGCATTTTCAACCGGCGGCCGCGCGGCAAGTTCTCGCCCCGGCGGGCCGGCCGGTATTCGCACCGGTCGGCCAAGTAGTTTGCCGGCGGCCGGTGTTGGCGACTAGTGGGCCCGATTCCAGGACTGGCGGGCACCTCCGAGGAAGGCGTCCTGGTATTCTCCTCGGCCGAACGATCCGTCACCTTGGTCTGCCGCGCCAGGGCCTGGACGATCGCCAGCAGGTTCTTCAGCCGGTGCTGGATCTCGCCGATCATGAGATCCTTCTCGTGGTTGATCCGGCG
>NZ_WUJP01001043.1 GCF_009806515.1 Geminicoccus flavidas
TGGACGACCGCCAACAGGTTCTTCAGCCGGTGCTGGATCTCGCCGATCATGAGATCCTTCTCGTGGTTGATCCGGCGGCGTTCGGTGACGTCCTCGATGACGATCAGCAGGTTCGGGCTGTTGTGGTCGGGATGGAAGAGGCGCTTGGCGCTCAGCAGCATGATGCGCTGCCCGATGGTCGGGAAGTCGTAGCTCAGCTCATAGTCGATGACCGC
>NZ_WUJP01001044.1 GCF_009806515.1 Geminicoccus flavidas
GACCGTCTGGTCCCGGTCGACCTGGAAGGTCTGGTAGAAGGCGCGGCTGGCGGTCTGCACGCAAGGCCTGGTCGAGGACCAGCAAGGGGTCGTCGATCGTGTCGATCATACCCTGAGCCTGGACATGCTCGCTGCGCAGCAGGCGGTACAGATCTTCCAGGTTCATGCCTGCCACCTTTCCTGATCGGGCGCCGGCGCTGGCCGGCAACGGCAGGCTACCGATGTTCTTCCTCTACCGCACGGACCGTTTCTCGTAGGGCAACAAGGTCTTCTTGCCCCAGCTAGCCTGCTACCGGGCTCTACGGCCGATCCGGGCACGGACATCAGGCATCGGTTTCCTGCCATCCGCGATGGTCTGAGCTGTGGAGATGAGCGTAAGTGAACCTGACGGCACCGCGTACGGTGTACGCCTGCCCCGGGAAGTGCCGATGTCCGTCTACGAGATGGTTGGCTGGATCGCTGCTGCCCTGGCGGCCTTGATCGTGTCCGCCATCCTGCTGGGGATCTGGTCGGTGCCCAAGTAACCCGCGCCGCTGGGCGCGAGCACCGACCGGCTGTCCGCTATCGTACCATCTGGCACCCTGCCGCCTGCGTGGCGGTCATGGATGTTATGTCCGATTGGGCTGCCGACATGAAAGGATGCCGGTCCGATGCCGCGTCGAGCGGAAATACTGCATAGCATGTCACACCCCGACCGATCGGCTCGTCATGACTTTGAACGTCGATCTCCGGCGTTCCGAGCATAGAGATTTGTCATGAGCGATAACCAACGGCTGGTCTGGAACGAGGTGGCGCCGCAGGGTGCGAAGGCGCTCTTTGGCATCCACCACTACATCACCACGGGCACCGACCTACCCCACGAACTGATCCACCTCGTCTTCCTGCGCGTGTCGCAGATCAACGGCTGCGCGCACTGCATCGACCTGCACACCCGGGACCTCCTCAAGACGATGCCGTTCGAGAAGGTCGCCCTGGTTCCGGTCTGGGCCGAGGTGCCCCACCTGTTTTCGGACCAGTACCGCGCCGCGCTCGCGTGGGCGGAGGAAGTCACGCTCGTCAGCGAGACGCACGCTTCCGACGAAGCCTATGCGGCCGCAAGCGCGGCCTTCGCGCCCAAGGATCTCGTGGACCTCACGATCACCATCGCGGCGATGAACGCGTTCAACCGGCTCGGCGCGCCCTTTCGGCTTCCGGTCAAGGCAAAGGCCTGATCCGCTTCTTCGTCACTGATCGAGCAGCTTTCTAAGCCGTCCAGGCTGATTGGATGTTATGACATGTATTCCTATGAGTCGCTGAGACTTGCGGGCCAAAGCTCACCCAGCATGGTCGGGATCAGCTCGGACACGGTGGGATGGATATGCATCGCGTGCTGTAAGGTGATGTAGGGCGCCTTGGCGGCCATCATATCCAGTACGCCGTGGATGGCCTCGTCGCCGCCGACACCGAGGATCGCTGCGCCCAGGATCGCCTGGCTCTGCGCGTCGACCACGATCTTCATGAAACCTTGCGTCTCCCCCTTCTCGACCGCACGGCCGACCCGGGTCATCGGCCGCATCCCGACTCGTATCGCTCTTCCCGACCGCCGTGCCTGGTCTTCGGTCATGCCCACGCGGCCGAGCGGCGGATCGACATAGAGCGCATAGGCATCGATGCGGTCGCTGACCCGGCGCGGCTCGTCGTCGAGCAGGTTGGCCGCCACGATCTCGAAGTCGTTGTAGGCGGTGTGGGTGAACGCCCCGCGGCCGTTGCAGTCGCCAAGCGCCCAGATCTCCGGCACGTTGGTGCGCAGCTGGTCATCGACCTGGATGTAGCCACGCTCGTCCACGGCAACGCCCGCCTCGCCGAGGCCCAGGTCATGGGTGTTCGGCTGCCGGCCGACGGCCAGCAGGACGTGGGATCCCAGGACCTCGGGCTCGCCCGAGCGGCACTCGACGCCCAGAGCGACCTCATCGCCGCGTGGCTCGAAGCGGATGCACTCGGCATCCAGCCGAATGGCAATCCCTTCGGTCTCGAGGATCTGCCTGACCGCGGCCGACACGTCCGGGTCCTCCCGCTGGACCAGCCGGGGCCCCTTCTCCACGACCGTCACCTCGCTGCCAAAGCGGCGGTACATCTGCGCGAATTCCAGGCCGATATAGCTGCCGCCCACGATGACGAGGTGCCGCGGCACACGGTCGAGCTCGAGGATCGTGGTGTTGGTCAGGTAGGAAATGCGATCAATGCCGGGCAGATCGGGCACCAAAGCCCGGCCGCCGACATTGATGAAGATGCGCTGGCTGGCCAGTCTTTCGCTGCCGACCTGCACCTCGGTGGGGGAATGAAAACGTGCATGGCCACGGTGGATCGTGCAGCCGTCCATGTTCTGCAGCCAGGCTTCCACGCCTTCCCGGGACTTGGCCGAGATCGCATCCTTGCGCGCCTTGACGGCTGCCATGTCGACCGCGACCGGGCCGCTGATCATCACCCCATACTCGCTGGCCCGCCGCGCCAGATGAGCGGCATGGGCACTGGCGACCAAGGCCTTGGTCGGAATGCAGCCCGTGTTGACACAGGTGCCGCCGAACAGCTTCCGCTCGACCAGGGCGACCTTCATGCCAGCGGCGGTAAGGCGGCCGGCCAAGGGCGGTCCGGCCTGGCCTGCCCCGATCACGATCGCGTCGTAGCGAGCGCTCATGCTGGCGGTTCCCGGCCCGCCTGCTCCCGCACGATGTACTCGGCGTACCAGTCCGGCCAGCCCGCATCATGCTGGCCGGTCCGCTTCTCATGCTCACCATGCGCGGCCGCTGCGCGCCGGAGTGCTTCTGCCAGTTCGGTCGTCGAGGTGAACACCGTGTCGCCGGCATCCACGCGTCCGGGCAAGCGCGCGGTGACTTCCTGGAGCAGCCAGCCATTGCCGTCCGGATCGCTGAACGAGGCATACGACTGGTAGCTGCGCTGCTCGGGATCCGGGCCGCCGATTCGGCGCCGCCCGAACAGGTAGGGCGGGTCGATGCCTGCGTGCTCGTCACCGGCGCCGTGGAACACCTCGCTGATCTCGACGCCACGACCAAGCAGCTCGTTACGAGCCGCCTCGATATCGGCGACGATCAAGTACAGCCCCTGGGCGGAGCCGGGTGCCGCCGCGGTGACGTTCCTGCCGAAGATGATCGAGCAGCCAGAGCCAGGCGGCGTGAACTGGATCGCGCGCCAATCGCCGCCCGCTGCGAAGTCGGCGTCGAGCCTCCAGCCGAGGCTCCCATAGAACTCCTTCGCACGATCGACATCCGCAACGGGGACAACGACGACCTCGAGTTTCATGTCGGCCGGCCGCGCCTTTGGTGCCTCGACAACAGTGGTCATGGCTTCCTCCCAGGTGAACGCTCTCGTGCAGAGCTTCACGACGTTGCTTGTCTTTCGATGGCGACGCAGGATCGGCGCGCCGGCTGATGACGTCGAAGAACCCAAACCGTCACAAGTCTTTCATGTAACGGAATCTGCGGAGCGAGAAGACATCGTTGGCTGCGTGACGGCCGAGGATCCATAATCCAAGATCTGCACGGGTTATGTCAACGTCACGCTGATGCTCGCGGCCAACTTGGCCCTCGTTTGGCGACACCGGTGGCTAGTCACTCGGCCAGAACGACGAGTGGCTTCCCTTTCTCGACGATATACGTGGCGAGCTCCGCGCCAGTGTCGCTGCCGACATTCTTCGCTGCGTGAACTGTTCCAGCCGGGATGAACAGGACGTCGCCGGCCCCGAGCGTTACCGGCGGCTTGCCCTCGAGCTCGTACTCCAGCGAGCCGGTGAGGACATAGATGATCTCTTCACCGGGATGGGAGTGCTTGGGGAAGACTACACCCGGAGCAAGCTCGACATGGACCTGGATGGCCTCGCGTCCAGGAATGCTGAGATCGTGCCGCTGGAGATCGGTGCGTTTGACGCCCGGCTGCTGCGCCAGTGCAACGTGCGGTGCCGAAATACCTGCGACGATCAGCGCTGCGGCTGTCATGCTTCGACTTGTTGTCATGAAAGTCTCCTTCCGACCTCCAGGATTGACGAAGCGGAAGAAATGCCACGCAGAAGCTCTAAAGAGAGGCTGCGGCTCTTGCTGGACATGGGATGGCTGGCCACTCCGGATCTCCTCGCCGCCGGTCGGTGGCGCCGTGATCGTCAAGGTACTGTGGAGTACAGCCTGATCGCGTGCGGAGATCATTTCGGCCTGGCCTGCCCCCGCAAGAATGGTCCCTCCTGAAGGAGGTCTGCAATGCCTCGTGCCAGTGCAGGCGGTGTCAGGCTGGGCCAGCCCTCCCCCTGAAACTTGAAGCCTCGGATGGGTCCTAGCCAGAAAGGCGTGTCACCGGCACTCCCTATAGGCGGCGATACCGCTGACATGGTATCTTGCTCATCACGTGTATCATTACCGGAGAACTTCTCCGCCGCCTCGTGCCTGCTGCCCCGGTGACGGACGAGCCGGCAAACAAGCAGGGTGGGCGACCATGATCCGTTGGCTGATCTCCGGGTTGGCAGTCCTTTCGACGTCGGCGGCCATGGCTGTCGAGGTCCCGGACAAGCCCGTGCAATGGCGAACGGCCACAGGTGGTAATGGGCATTGGTATCAGGCCGTGTTCGTGCCGGAACGGATCAACTGGGTGGAGGCGCACCTGCGCGCAACCAGGCGCGGCTGTGGCTGGCACCTCGCCACGATCGCCGCCAGGTCCGAGGACCGGTTCGTCTTCGGCCTCATCGCCAACCGGGACAAGTTCTTCGTGGTGGATTCAATCAATGGCCCCTGGATTGGCGGCTTTCAGAAGAACTCGCGCAATGAGCCTGCTGGCAACTGGCGCTGGGTGACCGGCCTGGCGTTCCGCTACACGAACTGGGATGGCGGCGAACCCAACAACAACTTCATCGCTCCGGAGGAGTTGGGACCAGGTGTCATTCAGCCGAGCAACGAGGACTTCCTGCACTACAAGCGCATCCGCAACTCACGTGGAGATATACCGGTCTGGAACGATCAGCCGGCGAATGTTCTGCTGCCCGGCTACCTGATCGAACGCGATGACAGGCCCTGCCCTGCCACTGTGCGGTGACCTGACGGTCGACAGGTCCGGTATCGTGTCCCTCCTCTTCAAACAAATCGGGACCTTGCATCAGATCGACCAACTGCTCAACGCCGAGTCAATGCGAGTGCACCATCCAATTTAACTGTTGCTTAGATTTCGGCATAATACATGGTGATATACTTACTTATGGACATTAGCTCCGGCCTAGAACTCGAAGTCATTTGCGCTGAGGTCATCGATGGCAAAGCCTGTCAGGCTGAGCAGATCCTCACCCGCCGCGCGTCCGACTGCAACACCGAAGTCAATCACGGTATCTCCTTCAACTGAGCGTGCATGCTCATGGATCTGCTCAAAGCTGTTGATGCCTGCATATGCGGATAGATCGATGCTGTCTTTGTCATTCTCGAAGTCACCGATGACGTCCTGGCCACTGCCAGAGTGGAACACGAACCGGTCCATACCGCGCACTGGGGCGAAATTCTGATAGCGATCGGCATCACCAAGCATTCGGTCGTTGCCCTGGCCCCCGATGAGCACATCGTTCCCGGCAGTGGCAGCATTGAGCATGTGGGGAGCATCACCGCGCAGGAAGTCGTCGCCGGTGCCACCCTCAAGCCAATCATTGCCGCCCCGACGCGTTAGTCCGCCGCTCTCGAGCACGGTCAGGATGCCGATGTCCCCGGAGAGTTCATCATTGCCCTCCCCCCCGGCCAGCCAGTCATCTCCACCCGAGCCGCCATGAAGAGCGTCACCAATAACGATGTCGTTTCCTTCACCACCCCAGAGCCTGTCGTTGCCGCCTCTGGTGGCAGGCCCGCCCAAGCCGTCACCGGCATCGCCGATCAGGAGGTCGTTGCCCCCTCCACCGACGAGCCAGTCGTCTCCTCCCTGGGCGTTGCCGTCCATGAGGAAGCTATCGCCGGTCAGGCCGTCTGAATCCGGGCCGCCGATGAGGTGATCATCCCCGCCACGAGCATTGTTGGTCATGTCACTGGCAGCGTCGCCGTAGATGGCGCCACCGCCCGAGCCAGCGAAGATCCAGTCATCCCCGCCCCGTGCGTTCTCGCTCATGATGAAGGCGTCGCCACCGATGTACTCGGACTCTGAGCCGCCATCGATCCAGTCGTTGCCACCTAGGCCGTTACCGGCGATCTGTACGGCATCCCCAAAGATGCTCTCGTGACCACTACGGCCGACGATGAAGTCGTTGCCTCCCTTGCCAGAGGAAAGCAGGTTGCCGATGTCGTAGGGATCGCCAAGGATATCGTCTGAATCCTTGGTACCTATGATGAAGTCGTTGCCAATGCTGCCGATCAGGTCTGCCATGGTAGGCTTCTCCCTGAGCCGAGGACGAGGCCACAAGATGGGAGATAGGCAAGCTGCACACGTGATGGGTCAGGCAACTCCAGTCTCATCCGCCTCACCCGTTTGCCGTTGCCATGACGCCGACACTAGCAACTTGGTTTCAACAGCGACGTGAGGGCGGATGATAGACGCACTTCCTGGCTATTCGCCGAGTTGCTTGAGATCAATAGCAATACCTATGAATATCCCATATTCGGTGTTTCTGAGGGTATCAGTGCCGTCTTCTCCATTATCGTTAGCGGCAACGATCAAGCTGCCATCTGGTTGCCTGTGGAAGGTAAAGTTCGTCGGCTCAGAGGAGAACGCAGCTCTGTCGATACCTTTTCCTCCATCGAGGAGGTCGTTGCCCTCGGTTCCACTCAAGTAGTCATTGCCATCGTCCCCGTAGAGAAGGTCGTTGCCAGGTCCACCAAAGAGGAAATCGTTGCCCGCTCCTGCATGAAGCTCATCTACGCCCCACTCGCCCGAGAGATCGTCTTCACCTTCACCGCCATCGAGCAAGTCGTCGCCACTGCCGCCCCAGAGATGATCCTTGCCCGATCCGCCATAGATCTCGTCGCTGCCCTCGCCGCCTCCGCCATAGAGGTTGTCGTGGCCCGCCTCGCCATAGAGGCGGTCATCGTCGAACCCGCCATTCACCCAGTCATTGCCATTGCCAGCCCACACAAGGTCATCGCCGCCTTCGCGGGCATAGCTGGAGACAGAGCCACTTTCGTCGAGCGTCACGCCGATGGCGTCCTTGCCATCGCCGCCATAGAGCTGGTCGTTCTGTCCGCCGCCGAAGATGCGATCGTTGCCGGCATCTCCCCCTAGGCGGTCCAGGCCATTGCCGCCTTGGAGACGATCGTGGCCGCTGCCGCCTGAAGCTCGGTCGTTGCCGTCTTGGCCCCAGATCAGGTCGTTGCCGCTCCCGCCATAGATCAGGTCGTGGCCGTTCCCACCGAGTGCACTGTCGTTGCCAAGGCCAGCGTCGATCAGATCGTTGCCGTCACCGCCCTGGATGCGATCATCCCCCTGCTCGCCCTGGAGCTGGTCAGCGCCTGCTTGGCCATGAATGATATCGTTGCCGGCTCTGCTATAAATCATGTCCTTGAAGGACGTTCCGGTCAGGCGGTCATTACTGATTGTACCAGTGATCGTGGCCATGCTCTATCTTCCTTGAGAAGGAAGGGCGCAGTGAATGGTGCGAGGAGACTTCTACGAATCTTGATTATCCCATAGTACCGTCTGGCGGGTCAATGGCGACGGTTGCAGCAGACTCCGCGGCGGCTTTGCTCCTTCGATTCGCCTTGTTGCGGTCTGCCGATCAGAACCGCCAGTCTGCACCAACCTGCTCTATTCGGCGTCGCCCTTCGCGTGCCGGCGCTGGAATATGTTGTCCTGATTGACAACAGATAGGTTGTTGCCCATCATGCCAACATGAAGGCCGAGCTACTGGTCAGGCAGCGCACGCGGCTCGCTGACGGCATGTTCGTGGAAACGGTGATCTGGCGCGTGCCCGAGCCGGTGCGCGGCAGCGCTCATGGCTTCAAGTACCGGCTGGCCCTGGTGGTCGAGGGTGAGTGCGTGCTGCGCTACGACAACGAGGCCGGCAAGGGTGATCACAAGCATCTGGGCACCGTCGAGCTGCCCTATCGTTTCCGCGACCTGGACGAGCTCGTCGACGACTTCTGGCGCGATGTGCAAGGGTGGAGGGCATCATGAGGACGGTGAACATCGGTGTTTCCAGCATCGACGACGCCATGGCCCGCACCAAGGCGGCGTTTCGCGGCGAGCATCAGGGTGTGTTCATCACGTTCGAATCGGTCGAGGCGATGTGGAGCGTGCTCACCCCCAACCGATGGGCCCTGATCCGGGCCATGGCCGGCAAGGGGCCGATGTCGCTGCGCGCCGTGGCCAGGCTGCTGGGCCGGGATGTCAAGGCGGTACATGCCGACATGCACGCGCTCCTGGTCAACGGCGTGATCGACCGCAGCTCGGCCGGCTTCGAGTTTCCCTACGACCGGATCCATGTCGAGTTCGACGTGCTGGGGAAGGCCGCCTGAAAGGCCAAGTAGTCTTGTTCAGGACCCCAGCGAGACGATGGGGCGAGACATGCAGTGCGTCTCATTTGAGCCTGTCTGGGACTTCTGAGGCGGCAGCCGGTGATAGCCTGGAGCCATGCAAGACGCTGACCGCCTGTTCGCATGTTATGGCCGATCGGGGCACCCGCATGGGTGTGCCACGCGGGAGGCGGCACGGTCATGCGATATTGGCAGCCATCAGCTCGAGGAGGTTCTTGTCGAGGCCGCGAAAGAAGATCGACTGGCTGGGCCGACCATCAGCGCCCTGCCGTGGTGTCGGCCCCTCGATGATCGTGATCCCGTGGGCTTGCAGCAGTGCCATCGCACTCTGAACGTTGCCGCTCCAGCGAAAGCAGATGCGCCAGGAATGCGGCGCGACCGCCCGGTCAACATGGCTGAAGGAGCCTGCGTTCCATGTCTGCCGGAACAGCGCCCGCTCATGCGGCAAGATGAACAAGATTTATTGATGTTATTCGTGGAAGGCTCGGCTACGATAGAAGTCTGAAACAAGCCTCAGCTACTGAAATGACTTGCGGACCGCAAGAAGTCGCGGCCCGCTTGCTTGCCATGGCTAGTGGAGAGGGAGGTTCATGAATGTCTGCAATGGCGAAATGGCAGTCCGCCGGACCGGCTGCCGATAGATCACGATGCCCCGCAGCCGCGCTGACGGTCTTCGCCGGTATTGCGGCTGCATTTATCCTAGGCACGCTGTCCGGGACGGCGGATGCGAAGAATCTCTACCGGACCAACCGGATCCTCGAATATGGCGGCCATGAGTGCATCGGGCAGAAGCCCGGCACCTGCGTGACGGTCAGGTCCAGGTGGATGACGGTAGAGGTGGGCGGCTCGCGCCTGCTCGAGCTCTCCTGCACCCCAAGCTTCCCCTACCTGGTCGGCTGGGACAGCAAGCAGCACGAGCATATGCGTCTCGTGGCGGTCTCCGGCCGGCCCGATGTGGCCGACGCCTCGGCGGCAGCTGCCATCAACGCGGCCCATCCGGCCAAGCTCGGGGTTGTTGCCCTGAACAACTGGAACGTGCGCGGCTGGGTGAAGCTGTTCATCGGCTGCTCAACGACGAAGTGGCACGATACCCCCTTCATGACGTCGCGCGAAGGCATCCCCGGCAAGCATGTCGGCTACACAGGAGACCAGCCATGAGTGCCGTGTCCTGCCGGCTGGCCGGCTTTCTCGCCGCCGCCGCCATGCTCGCGCTTGCCGGGCCGGCCTGGGCAGACGCTTGCGACAGCCACAACTGGAACGGCGGCTCGCCCTCCTCGATCCCGGATTGCGAGCTGCAGGTCCAGGCACCGCTCAAGCTCTCCGCATGGGAGTCCAAGGGCTGGACCTTCCACTGCACCGGCGACCATCCCTACTACTGGGGCCTCTCCTTCGGCTGGTCACCGAGCTACACCTTCGACAACACCTGCTTCACGGCGCCGGAGAATGCAGCCGTGGAGAGCGGCGACACCAACAAGTTCGACGCAACCTTTACCAACTGGTGCTTGAAGAGCGAGACGGTGACCGTGACGCTCGCCTGCTCGGACACCCCCCCGCCCTGAGCTAGCGCGACGCAGAGTGCCAGGCCGGGTGCGCGCTGCAGCCCGCGTGCCCGGGGTTGCCCGCCTTCTTGATCTGGTACCGTTCGGCGGCGGCCACGGGGGCGAGGGCACGGCCGGCGGGCTGGTGTTGGGTGGTGCTTGTTAGCCGGCCGCTCAAGGCAGTGGCGGGTCGACCGGCACGTCTTGGCCCTGCGCATCGGCCAGACGATGATCGTCCAACTCGTAGCCGACGACGTTCCCGTAGAGATCGACGCTCGCGGCGAGGATGGGACCGTTCCAACCAGACAGGGCCCAGGACACCGGGCCGAGCAGGACGGCAGCGACGAAGGCGGCGGCGAGCAGGACTGCGGCTGGGTGCGGACCACCGGCGGCGGAAGCGACCGCAAGGCCAGCGGCGACCAGCTAGGCTTTGACGACCACTCGGTGCTGCTCCAGACAGGTGGGCAAAAGGAGATCGCCGATGGCTGGTTTGTCGGCGGCTCGCTTGCTTATGAGAACAGCTCGCTGGACGCCAAGCAGGGGACCGGCAGCGCTCGTGGCGACGGGGTGCTGGCGGGCCTGCTGGTCAAGCGCCAGCTGGGCAGCTGGCTAATCTCCGGGACGCTTGCCGGCGGCTATGGCTGGTACGACAGCAAGCGCTATCTGGATCTGGGCGGCATCAGGCAGACCGCCTCGGCCTCACCCGAGACCCAGCAGCTGGGCCTGTCTACCCGGATCGCCTATCAAGTGCCGTTCGAGGGCTGGTACCTCAAGCCCTACCTCGACCTGGACGTCACCTACCTGCGCACGGGCAGCTACACCGAGAGCGGAGCCGGCGCACTCGACCTGGATGTCGACAGCGCGGACGATATCAAGTTCGCGGCCGCGCCGATGATCGAGGTGGGCGGCAAGCTGCCGCTCAAGGACGGCGTGACGCTGCGGCCTTATGCCAGTGCCGGTGTGGTGCTCTACGACGACAACAGCTGGAGTGCCGATACCCGCTTTGCCACCGCACCCGCGAGCGCTGGAACGTACCAGGCCAAGACCGAGCTGCCGGACACGCTGGGCAGGCTGAACCTGGGCCTGGAACTGCAGGCCACCGAGCACACCCAGATCAAGCTCGAGTATTCTGGGGAACTGGGGGAGGACTACCAGGGTCATACCGGCACGCTCAGGTTCAACTACCTATTCTGACCTAATTGCCTAAGTGCCGCCTCCGGGCGGCACCACCCCCATCCTGAACTTTCACCGCTGGGACCAAGAGGATGATCATCGGCATGCCCTGGCCAATCTGGCTAGCCTGGATCTTGGCCCTGTTCTTCGCCGTCAACGGCGTGGTCAACCTCATCGGCCCCAAGGGCATGCGCGACAGCTTTGCCCGCTGGGGCTATCCATCATGGTTCCACCTGCTCAACGGCATCCTGCAGCTTGCCATCGCAGTGTTGCTGCTGATGGGCGCGACGCGGCTGCTTGGGCTCGGCCTGGGCACCCTCCTCTGCCTGGCCATCTTCGCCACCCTGATCCGCCATCACGAAGCAGCACATCTTCTACCCAGTGTCGTGCTGCTGCTCGTCATCCTCGTGACAGCTTATGGATGGACGGCGGCAGGATGAGGAGTTGGCGCTTGCTCAGGCGAGTAAGGCTAGGTTCTGTCGCCAAAGCTGGTGAACGGCTGACGTGACCGCATCTGGGCAGGGTGACGATACGCACC
>NZ_WUJP01001045.1 GCF_009806515.1 Geminicoccus flavidas
CCCGCTCCTTCATAAGCGTCCTCTGCCTCGCTGCTACCTCGACTGGATCAAGGGCTAACGGGCCCTAGATGCCCTGGCCAGTTGGGTGAACCGAACCATTCCTGAATCCGCCACCGTCGACTCGTGGGCATGACGATGGCAGCAGATATAAAGTTGAAGGCCGGCTTCGAGCGATGGCTGGCGACTGATTCCAGCTACCGCTCTTGCCCTGACCGCCCTCCTTGCCGAGCAAGCCCAAGCTCTCCTGATCTCGACCTCGGGGACGTGCGGGTGGAGGTGCGGGATTGGACGATCGTGTTCGTCCTCGTCCGGGGGGCATGGGCGTCACCCTCCTTCCTGAGCCAACGGTGCCCGGCGCGAACTGCGAATACCTGGCTGATCCAGCCGCTCTAGCACCAGTTCGGGCAGGTCTTGCCCCGCGCTTAAGTCTCTCCGCTGTATTGGCGCTGGCACCCACTGGTCACATCAACAGCCAGCACCTTGGGCCGCCTCGGCAAGATGGGAGAGGCCATACTCCTCCATCGTGACGAGGATCTGTGCCAAGTGCGCGGCTTAGTTCTCCAATTCTTGGAGATGGTGTTCGGCATCCAACAAGTCGCGTCCAACAGCCATCCTGACGCCTCCCTACACCACCCAGCGGTGGGATTCTCCTTCGCCGGGATGCGCAACCACTTGGCCTGTGACGCCTGAGGAACCATGCGCGTGAATGGACCTGCGAGGTCGCACAGCGTGAGGAGAACCGTCGGCGCGGCCCACCACGCGGTCGCTGTAACCATTGCCAAGCCGGCGACGGGATCGATGAAACGGCTGAGGTAGATACCGTCCAGGGCAACTGAGACGGCAAGCGATCCAGCGATCAGGACGTTCGAGGTTAGCTTGTCCGCGAACAGCCGGATCTGGCTCGCTGCGACAGAGCAGGACGACTGCCGATGCGACCGCCGCCAACGGAGCAGGACCCAGCCATTGATCAGCGCGTAGACGCCGTTCAGAATCATTGCCACCCACAGGCCACGCCCCTCCAGTCGCACCGTGTCGACCGTCAGCCGCTCCCAGGTCACCCAGGTGACCGTGGCGAGCGAAGCAACCAGGGACAGCGCCATCAGATGGCGGGCTGCTCGCTTCAGCCGTGCACTGGCCGACCGCACCGTCGCCCACACCGTCAGCAGCGCCACCATGTCGAGGAGCGAGAGCAGAAGGTCGGCATGGACCACCAGCGCATTGGAAGTGGTGGCGGCCATCACCGTCAGTCCGAGACCCGGCGTCCCGGCCAGGACGGCTGTCGCCGCTGTCCGCGCTCGTCCAGCCTTGCTCTCAGCTTGCGTCGTCATCGTCAAACTCCTGTCCGATCGGGGAGCTTGATGACGCACACGTATTTCGCCCATCGGTCAGCTGGCGGGCCGGCATATTTCGATCGTTTCGATCGACAGGAACGCTGGTCGTGCACCCGCTCACGTGCGCCCCCTACCTCCAGTAACATCGGAAACATGAAGGCTGGGGCTGAGGACGGGTTGATGCGGACGGGTGCCATGCCATCAGAAGGATGGCACAGTCTGGATGGAGTAAAATCAGCCGATCGTGTACAGCTATTGCACGGCATGGATGGATTTACATGACTGATCAGGATGCTCATATCGTCGTGGTAGATGACGAGCTCGATATACGAGATACCGTCGCTGACTATCTTTCCAGCCGTGGCCTGCAGGTGACCGCGCTGGAGGGCGGCGCTGCGCTGCGGGAACTGCTCGGCAAGAGCAGTATCGATTTGGTTCTGCTGGACCTGCGGATGCCCGGCGAGGACGGACTCAGCCTAGCGCGCTTCGTGCGAGAACACTGCGACGCCGGCATCATCATGTTAACGGCAATTGCTGAGCCGGCCGATCGGGTGCTGGGCCTGGAGTTCGGCGCGGATGACTATATCGCCAAGCCGTTCGATCTGCGGGAACTGCTCGCGCGGATCCGCAGTGTCCTGCGCCGACGTAAGGTCGTCGAGGAGGTCCTGCCTAGTCCCGGCGACCGCATCCGCTTCGGCAGCTTCGTGATCGACCTGCCAGCCCGACGGCTGCGGCGGCTGGACGGAACGGAGGTGCCGCTGACTGCCATGGAGTTCGACCTGTTGAGCCTTCTGGCCTCGCGTCCCGGCCGCGTGCTGTCCCGCGATCAGATTCTGGATCTCGCCCACAACAAGGACGACGATCCATTCGATCGCAGCGTCGACATCCGCATTACCCGTCTGCGCCGCAAGATCGAAACCAATCCGGCCCGTCCAGTGCACATCAAGACTGTGCGTGGCGTCGGCTATGTCTTCGAACTCAAGGCGAGCAGCGAAACAGCCTAACCCGGACCGGCGTCCGTCACTCGCGCGGCAAGACAGGTCAATCGGAAAGGGCCAATGAGGCAGCACATGGTCCAGCGCGCTCCCAGCCTCGCGGAACGCGAGGCGATCTATCGGAAAGTCACCGCTCGTGCTGGCGTCGGTGCCTTCATGTGGGACTTGACCAACGAGAGATGCCTGTGGTGCTCCGAGCAGTTGGCCGCGATTTTCGGTAGAACCGTCGACGAGTATCTCCAGCACATGGGCACTGATCCGCAAGTCATCGCCAGCATTCATCCGGACGATGTCGAGCGCTACGTTGAGCTCCTCCAAGGTGTCATCAAAACCCACGGGTCGTACCGCGCCCGCTACCGCTGCAAGACGAAGGACGGGCGGCTCGTCCATGTCCTGGAGACGGCCGAGACTTTCCTGGATCAGGAAACCGGAAGCCTGCTCATGATCGGTTGCGTGATCGACGAAACCGATCACTGGAAGGCTGAGAATCTTCTTCGAGAGATGAACGAGACGCTTGAGCGCAAAGTGGCGGAGCGGACGGCGGCCCTGGAGGCTGCGCTGGTCCGCGCGGAGGCGGCGGAGGGCCGGTTCCTGGCGGCCGCCCAGGCCTTGCAGGATGGGCTGGCGATCTTCGATGCCAACGACCGCCTGACCTATTTCAACGAGCGACACGCTGCCCTCCAACCGGACCACGTAAGGCGGTCGTTGCGGCTGGGCCGAACTTTCCAAGAGATGGTCCAGGATGTTGCGATGAACGGTCCCCTCTACCACCAGGACATGGGTGACGACTTCGTCCAGCAGCGCCTGGACATGCACCGGACTGCGCAGGGCAAGATGCTGATCCGCTACCCCAACGACGAGTGGCGGATGATCCAGGAGCGCCGGATGGCCGACGGCGGCAGGGTGGTCCTGACCATCGACGTCACCGAGGCGCAACAGCGCGAGCAGCAGCTCCGCCTGCTGGCGACCGCGGTCGAGCAGGCCGGCGATTCGGTTGAGATCTGCGATTCGGACTATCGCCTGATCTACGTGAATCCTGCCTTCACCGCCCTCACCGGCTGGACCGCCGAAGAGGCGCTCGGACGGACGCCGGGCTCATTGCTACGCTCGGGTTGCCATGACGAAGCATTCTACGAGGAGATCGACCGGACCGTGCGCGCCGGACAGACCTGGAAGGGTCGCATCGTCAGCCGCCACCGGGACGGCCGCCTGCTGCACCAGGACGCCACCATCTCGCCGCTGTTCGACGAGCACGGCCGGCTCGTCCAGTCGGTGGCGATCAAGCGCGACGTGACGCGCGAGGTCGAGACCGCGGCGGCCCTAGCCGAGAGCCGTGCGCGCCTCGAGGCCTTCATGGCAAACGCCCCGGTGGGCATGTACGTTAAGGCGCTAGACGGGCGCTACCTGATGGCCAACCCAGAAATGGAGCGGGTCTTCGGCTTGCCGCTCGGGCAGGTCCTGGGTCGGACCGCCGCTGACCTGTTCGCGCCGGCCGAGGCCAGGATGATCGCCGACTACGACCGGGAGATCATCGAAAAGGGCGAGACCACCACCGCGGAAGAGTTTTTGCCCGACACTGAGGACTATGCTTGGTCGCTGGTGCTGCGCTTCCCGATCCGAGACACCGCCGGGAACACGGTCGAAATTGCCGGCTTCGACGTGGACATCACCGCGCAGAAACGGGCGCAGGAGCGCATGGCGGCCAGCGAGGCGTTCTTCCGCTCGATCGTGGAGGACCAGAGCGAGTACATCATCCGCCTGGACCAGCATCTGGTGATCACTTTCGTCAATGCCGCCTTCTCCCGCAAGCGTGGCGAGCGGCCCGAGGAGATTGTCGGCCGTTCCATGCTTGATCTGATCCATCCCGAGGACCGTGGCGCCTATGCAGCACGACTCGCCAGGCTGACCCAGGCGGAGCCCACCACCAGCACGGAGGTGGTTCTGCGGCGGCCCGGGCAGCCTACCGCCTTCGAGCAGTGGACCGACCGCGCGATCTTCGACGCAGGTGGCGCGTTGATTGGCTATCAATCGGTCGGTCGCGACGTGACCGGCGAACGGCGCGCCGAGGCCGAGTTGCGGCGTAGCGAGCGCGGCTTTCGCGAACTAGTCGAGGCCCATCCCATGCCCTTGGCGGTGATGCGGATGGCCGACGGCCAGCCACTGTTCGCGAGCGCGTCCTTCCTGGATAGCCTGGGCATCACGCTTAACGAGATGAGAACCGGCGACATCGGCCGCTTCTATGGCGACCCGAGGGAGCGACAGGAGATCTACCAGCGCCTGCACCGCGACCGTCGGATCGACGCGATCGAGGTGACTCTCAAGCGTCGGGACGGGCAGACCTTTCCAGCCCTGATGCGCTGCCGCGTGACCACGCTGAGTGGCGAGGACGTGGTGCTGTCCAGCTTCGTCGACCTCACCGACCAGAAGCGGCTTGAAGGGGAGATGGAGCGCCAGCGTGAGGCGCTCTACCAGTCGGAGAAGCTGACCGCGATGGGCTCCCTGCTGGCAGGCGTCGCGCATGAGTTGAACAACCCGCTCTCCGTGGTGCTGGGCCAAGCCGACATCCTGATGGAGGAGGCCACCGACAGCAGCATCCGGCGGCGGGCCGAGCGCATTCAGCGCAGTGCCGACCGCTGCGCTCGCATCGTGCGCACCTTTCTCGCCATCGCACGGCAGAAGAGCCGTGACCGGCGGCTCGTGGCGGTGGCGGACGTGGTGCAGAGCGCCATCGACCTCGCCGCCTATGGCTTTCGCGCAGATGGCGTGCTGGTCGAATGCCGGGTGGCGCCGGACCTTCCTGGCGTGCTAGCGGACGAGGACCAGTTCCATCAGGTGGTCACCAATCTGCTGGTCAACGCCCAGCAGGCGTTGCGCGAGCGGGATGCGCCGCGCCTCCTCACGATCTCGGCGGTGGCGGAGGGCAGCCAGGTCGTGCTGCGGGTCGAGGACAATGGGCATGGCGTGCCGGAGGTGAACCGCAGCCGGATCTTCGAGCCGTTCTTCACGACCAAGCCGATCGGCCTCGGCACCGGTTTGGGCCTGGCTTTGTGCCACGCCATCGTCACCCAGCACGGAGGCACAACGCCAGGCCCAAACCGGTGCCGAGGCCTGGCTTTGTGCCACGCCATCGTCACCCAGCACGGAGGCACGATCACCGTCCGGGACCGCAAGGGCGGCGGTGCCTCGTTCGAGATCCGCTTACCGGCGGCAGTTGGCGAGATCGATGAGGAGGTACTCACCGCTCCGGAAACCTTGTCGCCGATGGCGACCATCATGGTCGTGGACGATGAGCCGGAGATTGTAGACCTCTTACAGGATGCCCTGCGCAGGGACGGCTACGAGATCCTCGTGGCCGCGAACGGGAGGGAAGCACTACGTATCCTGGAAAGCCGCTGGGTCGACCTCGTGCTGAGCGACCTGCGCATGCCTGAGATCGACGGGATGCGCTTGCAGGCGCTCGCCGCTGACTTGCCGGACCCACCTCCTTTCCTGTTCATGACTGGAGATACTCTGTCCGCGACGCGGCAGCCCGACGGACGGTTGCCGGCATCCCTGATCGAGAAGCCGCTCCGTCCGAGCGAAGTACGCCGTGTCGTGGCGGACGAGCTGGAGCAGACGAAGCGGCGCCGAGTCGGTCCAGGCTGACGTGGCCCTCCTCAGCTTTCGCGCAGGCCGCGCCGCAGCGTCTCCGTCACGGGCTGCATCAGGTAGCTCAGCAGCGTGCGCTCGCTGGTCAGGATCATCACCTCGGCTGGCATGCCGGGCGCCATGTGCACGCCGTCCGGCAGCGTGGAGTCCACGGCGACGCGGGCGAGATAGTAGGGCTCGAGCGTCGCCGGGTCCTGCAGCCGGTCGGGCGAGACCTCCCGAATGGTCCCGTTGATCCGGGGCAGGTTGCGGCCGTGATAGGCCAGGAGGTGGATCTGCGCCTGCAGGCCGGTATGAACCTCGTCGACGTCCACCGGAGAGACGTGGGCCTCCAGCAGCAGTTCGGCATCGTCCGGCACGATGTCGAGCAGCGGCTCGCCCGCTACCACGACGCCGCCCACCGTCTTCGGACGCAGGTCGACCACGGTGCCCGTGACCGGCGCCGTCACCACCGTGCGGGCGAGCCGATCCGCCGTGCTCCTCAATTCCTGCAGGACTGGCGCCAGCGCCTTGCGCGTCTCGGCCAGTTCGGCGGCCACTTGCTCCGCGTGGCTGCTGGTCAGGCTGCGCATCTTCTGCCGCGCCTCGCCCGCGAGCCGGGCGGCCTGCGCGATCTCCGTGCGGCTCGAGGCAATCGCACCTTCGATCTGGGCCTCCACCCGCTGCAGGGCGAGCAGGCGGGGCTTGCGCTCCAGGCCCTTGGCGAAGAGCTCGCGGGCGCCAGCGCCCTCTTCCCTGATCAACGCCAGCTGCCGCTCGGCGCTCGCGATCAGGGATTCATGGCCGGAGATCTGCGCCTCCGCCTGGGCCACCTGCTCGCGCAGCACCGCCTGCTGGTCCGCGAGCGCGGCCTGCCGGCTCGCGAGGCGTTCGGCCTCGCTCTGCAGGATGCGGGCAAGCGTGCCATCTCCGTCAGCCTCTGCCAGCAGGTCCGCCGGATAGTCGGGGGCCGCTGCTCCCGCCCGCTCGGCCTCCAGCCTCGCTTCCGTTGCGCGCAGCGCATGCCAGCGCGCCAGGAGCGCCGTGTGGGCGGCCCGCGCATCGGTATCGTCCAGCCGGACCAGCGGCTCCCTCGCCCGGACGCGGCTGCCGTCGCGGATCAGGATCTCCCGGACGATGCCGCCTTCCAGATGCTGGACCTGCTTGCGGTCGCCCTCGGGTACCACGACCGCAGGAGCGGCCACGGCGCCGGCCAGCGGTGCGGTCGCGGCCCATCCGCCGAAGCAGGCGAAGAAGGCAAGGCCGATGACGGCGCCGGCCAGCAGCGGCGCCTTGAGCGAGGCGCGGCGGTGGGCCTGCGCGTGGATGTCGGTGCTCATGGTGCGTTTCCAGATCTGCGAAGGTTCAGGCGGCGCGGGCAGGGCGAATGAACTTGGCCATGACCTGCTCGCGCGGACCAAACCGGCCGACCTTGCCGTTCTCCATGACGAGCAGCAGGTCGGCCTGCTGCAGGGCCTGCGGGCGGTGGGTTGCCAGGACGACCGTCACCCCCTGGCTCTTCAACCGAGCGACCGCCGCGGCCAGCGCGTCATCGCCCGCCGTGTCCAGGTGGCTGTTCGGCTCGTCCAGGATCACCAGGCGCGGCTGGCCGAACAGGGCGCGTGCCAGGCCGAGACGCTGGCGTTGCCCGCCGGACAATGGTGCTCCGCCGTCGGCGAGACGGGTGTCGTAGCCTTCAGGCAATCCCAGGATCATCTCGTGGGTGCCCGCCAGTTGCGCCGCCGCCACCACCTCGGTGTCCGGTGCATCCGGCT
Source organism: Geminicoccus flavidas (assembly GCF_009806515.1). Taxonomy (GTDB): domain Bacteria; phylum Pseudomonadota; class Alphaproteobacteria; order Geminicoccales; family Geminicoccaceae; genus Geminicoccus; species Geminicoccus flavidus. Next base: position 7,729 of record NZ_WUJP01001045.1, read on the forward strand.
GCATCCGAGCGATGTTGGTGCGCACAGTGGCGGCGAATAGCATCGGGTCCTGGGGCAGGTAGCCGATGCTGCGGCCAAGCTCGTCCTCCCGGTAATGCTGCAGGCAGGCGCCATGCAACCGAACGACACCCGCACTCGGCTCGATAAGGCCCGCGAGCACTCGGCATAGGGTCGTCTTGCCTGAGCCCGAGGCGCCAACGATCGCCAGACACTGGCCTGGCCGAACCGCGAAGTCGATGTCGCGTAGGAGATCGCGGCCGTCGACCGAGACACACACGCCCTTTAGGACAAGGTCACCGAGCGGTGCTGGCAGCGCAGTCCGCTCCGGCGTCGCGTCGACCTGCTGCAGAGCGGAGCGGAGACGGCCCCAGCTCTCCCTCGCTGTCGCAAGGATGCGCCAGGTACTCACCAGTTGCTCGACCGGCGCTAGCGCCTTGCTGAGCAGGATCGAGCTCGCCAGCATGCCACCGGGTGTCAGTTGGCTGCGCAGGACCAGCCACGCGCCCAGTGCTATCACGCCGCACTGCGTCGCCAGACGCACCGCTCGGGTGATACCTAGCACAATGCCGCCATGCTCGTCGCTCCGGCCCTGCTCTAGAAGCGCGCCGATATGGGCGTTCCGAATGCGATCGCGCAGCGCCGCACTCATGCCAAGCGCACGGACGACCTCGGCCTTGCGCCCGGTGGCCTCGGCCAACACCTGCGCATCCAGCTGGAGTTGGCCCGCACCCTGCTGAGCTCTACCAGTGACAAGGGCGCCGAGCGTGGCCAGTCCCAGCAGGGCAACCACGCTGGCGCAGGCGAACAAGGCGAGCCAGCCGTCCAGCACCGCTAGCACCAGAATGGCGAGCGGCACCCAAAGCAAGTCGAACAGCGCCACGATCACCGGCCCCGTCAGGCATTGCCGGACGGTCGTCAGGTCACGCAGTCGCTGGCCGCCGGGAACGCCCTGCCGGATGGAACCTTCGAGGAGTGGCTGGATCAGTGCCGCCTCGAACCGTATGCCGACGCGGCTGAGCAAGCTGGTGCGGACCGCCTCAAGGCCGGCCAATGCTGCCAGTGCGATCAGGCCAATGACGCAGAGCAGGACCAGGGTCTCGACGTGGCCGCTACCAAGCACGCGATCGTAGACCTGCATGCCGAACAGCGGCACGGCCAGCATAAGTAGGCTGAGTCCGATGCTGCAGGCGATGGCCGCAGCCATGCCCGGAAGAACGTCCGTCGACAGGTCTGCGTTGGTCGTCATGACCTTGGTCCTTTCGGCGATTCCATGTGATGCAGGAAGGATGGAAGGCCGATGTTTCACGGTGACCTCTAGCCGGAACCTGTTTTGTTTCGTCCGTTTCAGCCGGCATGGCCGGCCGTGCAAAGAGGTTCGCCGGACAGGGCAGATGATTCCGCTCCTGTCCGGCTGCGGCTCAGAGGATGAAGTCGGACGCGGTCAGGTCGAGCGTGCCGCTCAGCGCGAACTGCATCTCGGCGCCCTGGCTGCCGTAGTTGTTGAGCTCGACGATCGTGTTGCCGTCCTCATGGAAGTAGCGGACCTGGCCGACCCCGTTGAAGGCGTTCTCACCGATGAAGGTGAAGGTGCCGTTCGCGAAGGTGGCGCTGTTGTTGTCCAGAAGGCTGAGGTCGATCCTGTCCGAACCGCGGGTGAAGTCAGCGATGAGGTCGCGGCTGCCTGACGTCAGGCCGCTGTCGCTGATCGCGGCGAACTGGAACACGTCCGCATTGGCATTGCCGTACAGCGTATCCTTGCCGGCTCCGCCAACGATCAGGTCGTGCCCCGCACCACCCTTGATGATGTCGTTGCCCATGCCGCCATAGAGAATGTCTGCACCGCCCAGGCCGAACAGCTGGTCGTGCCCGGCCTCGCCCTTCAGCACGTTGGCAGCATCCGAGCCGGTCAGTTCATCGCTGTTCGACGAGCCGGTGAGGTTCTCGATCGAAACCAGGACGTCGCCCTGGGCGAACGAGCCCGTGCCGGAATTGGTGATGAGGGAGACTTTGACGGCGCCCGAACCGGCATAGGAAGCCGTATCAATGCCGGTACCGCCGTCGAGGATATCGGCGCCGAGGCCACCGTTCAGCACGTCGTCACCGAGTTCACCGTGAAGGTGGTTGGCCGCGGAATTGCCTGTCAGGCTGTCATTGAAATAAGAACCGATCAGCCGCTCGATCCCGTAGATCTTGTCGCCTGCAGCCTCGCCGCCCTGACCTTCATGGGTCTGGAGGTTGACGGTCACGCCGGCGTTCGAGCCGCGATAGACCAGCGTGTCGAAGTCGGCTCCGCCATCGATATGGTCGGCCCCTTCGTCACCATAGATCGTGTCGTCGCCTCGGTCGCCCAGCAGAGTGTCGTTGCCCCCGTCGCCACCAAAGATTGTGTCGTGGCCGGCCCCCCCTTCTATCCGATTGGCAATGGCGTTGCCGACCAGTTGATCGTCGTAGTTCGTGCCGATGAGGTTCTCGATGCCGACCAGCACGTCGTGGTGGGCCTCGCCCCACAGTCCCTGGCCCGTCTTGAGGTTGACAAAGACCTTGCCGGACGCGCCCGCATAGGTGGCAGTGTCGATGCCGCCGCCTCCGGACAGACCGTCCGCACCGGCGCCGCCGCGTAGCACGTCGTTGCCGTTCTCGCCGAACAGGTTATCGTTGCCGGCACCACCATTGAGGCTGTCGTTGCCGGCGCCGCCCATCATTTTGTCATGGCCGTCGCCGCCAAAAAGCCTGTCGTTGCCGCTGCCGCCCAGCAGGAAGTCATCACCCTGTTCGCCGTGGAGCTCGTCATGGCCGGCATCGCCGTTCAGGCTGTCATTGCCGTAGCTACCATAGACCCAGTCGTTGCCGTCACCACCGAACGCGATGTCGTTGCCGAGGCCGGCATAGATGTCATCGTCGCCCTTATAGCCGTAAATCTTGTCATCAAAGATTGTTCCGTTTAGCTCCTTGTTGAGGATGATGGAATCGTCGTTGTTGGTGCCGTGAATCACTGCCATGTTCCTGACCCTCAAATTTGTCCCGATGTTGTTCAGCGAGAACGAGAATAAAGCGGCTAGGATATTCAATTTTATTTCTGCACGCCGGACAGAATTGTTTCAGTTGTTTCGATGCTTCGGCCAGCAGAACTCTCTTGCCGGACATCGTGTGGGCAGATAGCCAGGGTTCACTTACTGACTGTCCGCAAAGTGGCTGGGACGGTTATGCGAGGCGTCGAAGCATGATGCGGCTCATGGCCGTGTGGATCATCGCGAGGCCTGTTTCAGGCAGTCGCTCGTAGTCGCGAGCAAGGCGGCGAGAGCGAGACAGCCACGCGAAGGTGCGCTCCACCACCCATCATCCGCCAGCAGGCGGATGATCCGCTTCCCGAAGGGGCAGCGGTCAGCAGACCGACGAGGCGCCGTGGCAGGACCGGAAGCCCTTGAGTTTTTCCTCCAGCCCATAGCGCCACGCCTGGCGCTGACGATGGAAGGGCACCTCGATGCGCCAGCCTCTCGCCTGGTTCAGCCACGTCGTGAAAGGGCCGGTGTAGGCACCGTCGGCCCAGACAAGTTCGAGGCGAGGCAAGACCGCAGTCGGCGCCGCCTCGACCATCTGCCGCGCTCCCACCGTATCGTGGAGGCTGACCGTGTGGATGTAGGCCAAGAGGATCAGGCCCGATACGTCTACGAGCAGGTGGCGCTTCCGCCCGAATGTCTTCCTGCCTGCGTCGAACCCGCGCCCGGGACCGCCCACGCCAGTCGCACGTGCCGTCTGCGAGTCGATGACGGCCGCTGAGGGCTCGTGCTCGCGCCCCGCCTTCTCGCGAGTGTGCTCGCGCAGTGCATCGTGCAGGCGCTTGAGCGTCCCATCCTGTCGCCAGCGGGTCAGCTGCGAGTGGACTGTCTGCCCTGTCCGCTGTGCGGACATCACTCCGTGGGATCACTTCGCGATGGCGGGAAGTGCCGCGGCAGCATCCGCCATGCACAGCCAGACCGAACGAGGTAGAAAATCGCCTCCGCCATCTCTCGGCGTGGCCACTTCAGCGGGCGACCCGTCAAGGAAGGAGGCGGAAGAAGCGGCCTCAGCACCGCCCACTCAGCGTCGCTGAGGTCGGATAGGTACGGTCGATCGGGCATAGCGACTTCCAGCACAAATGTGCCAGATCAACGCCCTATACCCTCCTCCAGCCACTTTGCGGACAGTCAGTCAGAGGATGTTGGATGAACACGGCAGGCCTCGCCGCCGCATTGGGTGCCATCGCCGTCTATGCGGGCATGTTCGCCGTCGGCCGGGCCGGTGCCTGGGACGGCCTCAACGGCTACGATCAGACCGCGATTCGCTTCGCGGTCACGACATTGCTGATCCTGCCCTTCCTGTGGGCGGCCATCATGCCCGCGGTGCGGCGGATCGGCATCAGCCGCCTTGTCGCCCTCTTTGTCCTGAACGGCACACCCTACAGCGCCGTGTTCCTCGGCGGGCTGGTGTTCGCAGTCCAACCACGATCCAGAAGTGGCGCAAGCGAAAGACGACCGCGGACGCGCCCATGGGGCCAAAAGAGGTTCGCTCGACGGTCCTGACGCCCGAGGAAGAGGCGATCATCGTCGCCTTCCGCCGGCACGCATTGCTGCCTCTGGACGACTGCCTCTACGCCCTGCAGCCGACCCTCCCGCACCTGACCCACTCGTCGCTGCACCGCTGCCTGCAGCGTCCTGTCAGCTGTGCTGACATCCGTTGTAAGTCGGCAGTGGTCACGGTGTTTGGCCAATGCCGTGACTGCGTCGGTGCGCCTGTCCATCCCTTGGGCCTTGTGCCTGTCCCGGAGATTGGCCCCCGTCGCACAAAAGCAGCCTCCTAGGCTGAACGGTATGCAGGGCGCCGGCTTGGCCCGGAGAGCCTGATTACAAGGATGGCCGAAAGGAGGCTTCAAGCAGCGGACTGAGGGGCTCATGGACATTGTTGGCATCGACGTCGAAGGCCAAGTTCGACGCTGCTCTCCTGGTGGGAGAGCGGGTTCGTCAGTCCACCTTCAGCAACACCGAAGCCGGCTTCGAGCAGTTCCTCGGCTGGCTGATGAGGCATCGTGCGGATCCGTCCAAGCCGCTGCATGCCTGCATGGAAGCGACAGGGAACTGGGGCCTGGACCTTGCTGGCTTCCTATACGCCCACGATGTGCAGATCAGCATCGTCAACCCTGCCCGCATCAAGGCCTACGGTGCCAGCGAACTCGTTCGCAATAAGACAGACCGGCTCCCCACCTCGACGAGCAGGCTCGTCGAGGACCCCGGACGACGCAGCTCTGATCGCCCGGTTCTACCGTGCGCAAGCACCAGCGGCCTGTCACCACCCAGTGCATATCTACGGGAACCACGTGACCTGGTTCGACGCTGCGATGCCCTCAAGGCCGCGCGCACTCAAGAGCTCAACCGTCAAAAGGCGGGTTTTGCTTCACCTGCCGTGGCAGCGTCGATCGCCGCTCACCTTGCGTGGCTCGATCAGCAGATCGACACAGTGCTCATTGAAGTACGGCGCCTCATCGACGACGACCCGATCTTGAGGAGAACTTCGCTCTCCTCCAAAGCATCACTGGCTTTGGCGACGTCTCGGCTGCCAGCTTGCTCCCGGAACTTCCTAACATTGTCGAGTTCACGCCTAAAGCGCTTGCTGCCTTCGCCGGCCTGTCGCCGAGCGAGCACTCCTCCGGTAGTTCCAGGCGCGGCACCGGTACCATCAGCCGCATCGGCAGCGAGCGGCTACGCCGCACGCTGTTCATGTGCGCGCTTGAGCGCCAAACGGACCAACAAGGCACTGGGCGGCTTCGTCGACCGCATGACCGCCGCAGGCAAGCCGCCCAAGGTCATCCTGATTGCCGTCGCCCGTAAGCTGCTGGTCTACGCGCACGCGGTCATCCGTGCCCAAATGCCGTTCCATCCTAGATCAGCCGACCCGTCACCCGCTTGACCGGCAGCACGATATCTCCGGGAGGATCGCTTTGCGATGGCCCGAAGTGGATCGGCAGCATCCGCCAGCCGCCGCTGCGTGCCA
>NZ_WUJP01001046.1 GCF_009806515.1 Geminicoccus flavidas
TGCGCCGCATGGACTGCCTGGCCCGCGTCCAGGAAAAAAAGCGCGCTAATGGCGCAGCCAAGATCGCCGACGCCGCCTGAGCCGATCCCTTTCCCTCCGCGTGACCTTGCGGACCGTGACGGTCCGGCCGGCGCGATGCTCCAGACGGGCATCGCGCCATTTTTTCGATGTGGAGCGGTCGCCTGCCGTTGCGCCGCCTGCGCCACCCATCGATGGGGAGTGTGGCACGACGCCAGCGCACCGGATCCGCTCGCAAGTGTCCCGCGTCCCGCCATGGGAGCATCTACCATCCGGGAACAGTGGGCTCACCGCATGGCCGGCTGCCGAGAAGGGGCCGTACCGCCACTGGTACCCGGCCCGGCACTGCCGACAGGGCTGGCGGGCTCGGTCGGCGCGGCG
>NZ_WUJP01001047.1 GCF_009806515.1 Geminicoccus flavidas
TCCTCTGAACCTGCTGCCGCGGCAAGTGCTCGCCAGCTTCTGTGGGCACCGCCCCCTACCATCATCCTGCTGGCCCTGACATCCTGCTGGCTCTGGCGGCCCGCACGGAATGAGTCAGATCGATGGGACATCCATCCGTACTTCAGCGGTCGTGGCGCCGTCGTACGAGCCTCATGCCACCATCTGGCGGATCGGCACTTCGCCCAGGGCACCACATCACATGGAGAACGGATGCAGAGCAAACCACCGACTGCTGGCCGTTGCCACTGTCTCATGCCGACGGAACGAGCAGTGCTTCCGGATACGAGGATTCGCTCCGCTCGGTCGGTGGTCCCGAGCCGGTCAGGCTGCCGGTGCCGGCCGCGCCGTCCTCAGCGCGTCCAGGCTGTAGATGGCCAGTGCCGTCCAGATCAGGACGAAGCCCATCAGCCGGCCGAAATTGACTGATTCGGAGAACACGAAGGCGCCGACGAAGAACAGGAGGGTGGGTGCGATGTACTGGAGCATGCCGATGGTGGTGAGCGGCAGCCGCTTGGCAGCGACGTTGAACAGCCAGAGCGGGCCGATCGTGAAGAAGCCGGCCAGCAGCAGCAGGACGTCGGTGGAAACATCCAGTCGGGTGAACGCGACGCCGCCGGTGGCCTCGGCGTAGAGGAACATGCCGCCGGCCAGGGGCAGGGCGAACAGGCATTCGAGGAACAGGCCGGCCAGTGGCCCCACCGGCAGGCGCTTGCGCACCAGGCCGTAGATCGAGAAGGAGATGCCGAGGAACAGGGCGATCTTCGGCACCACGTCGGCATGGACGATCATCCAGAGCACGCCGAACGCGGCGATCCCCACCGCCAGCCACTGTAGGCGCCGCAGCCGCTCGCGCAGAACCAGCAGCGCCAGAAGCACGAAGGTCAGCGGCGACAGGAAGTAGCCGAGGCTCGCCTCCAGCACATGGCCGGTCTGGACCGCGATC
>NZ_WUJP01001048.1 GCF_009806515.1 Geminicoccus flavidas
AACAGGGCCAGCATCACCAGCGACCAGACGATCCGGTGCCCCAGCACCTCGACGCTCGTCACATGGTCCAGCGCCTTGAAGTAGAAGGGGTAGAGGCCCCACAGCGAATAGGCCGAAAGCCCCGCAAGGAACCCGATACGGTCGCTCGTCAAGGATCAGGTCCGGGGCTGCGCTCGGCCGGCTGGCCAGACTGGCGGGCGAGTGCCGCCCGAAGGGATGGTAGCGGCGGAGGGATTTGAACCCCCGACCCAAGGCTTATGAGTCCTTTGCTCTACCACTGAGCTACGCCGCCACACGGGCGTGGAGGTAGGGGCGGCCGGCGATCCTGTCAAGTTCGGGCTTCAGCCCGACCCATCGGTCGCTACTCGCCGCCGGCCGGCAGGGTCAGGGTGACCTGCAGGCCGCCCAGGCGGGCCCGGTCGAGCGTCATCCGGCCGCGGTGCAACTCGACCAGGTCGCCCACGATCGCCAGGCCCAGCCCGTCACCGGGCGTCTGCTGGTCCAGCCGGCCGCCCCTGCTGAGCGCACGCGCGCGATCCGCGTCGGGCAGCCCCGGGCCGTCATCGGCCACAACCAGCACCAGCCTGCCTTCGGTCAGGCGACCGGTCACCAGAATGCGGTGTCCGGCCCATTTCGCCGCGTTCTCCAGGAGGTTGCCCAGCATCTCCTCCAGATCCTCGCGAGCGCCGCCGAACCGCAGGCCAGGTGCGAGATCCAGCTCGAGCTGGAGGCCCCGCCGCTCCAGCAGCGGGCGCACGACCTGGACCAGCCCGGTCACCACCGGGGCTACTGCCACGACCTCGCCCGAGCGCAGCCTCGCCTGGGCCCGCGCCCGGGCCAAGCGCTGGTCGATGCGCCGCCGCATCCGCTCGACCTGGACCTGCAGCCGCTGCCCCAGCTCGGGATCGCCGCCCACGGCCAGGAGTTCAGCCTCGTGATTGAGGATGGTCAGCGGCGTCTTCAGGCCATGGGCCAGGTCGGCGGCATCCTGCTGGGCACGCTCCACTATCGCCCGGTTGTCGGCGAGCAGGCCGTTCAGCTCGTCCACCAGCGGCGCCAGCTCGCTCGGCACGTCGGCGCCGAGCCGCTCAGCCTCGCGCTTGCGGATGCGCGCGACCTCCAGGCCCAGGCGGTCCAGCGGCAAGAGGCCCAGCCGGATCGCGAGGAAGGCGGCCAGCAGGAGCAGCAGGCCCAGCAAGGCGAGGCTGGTGACCAGGAACCGAGTGAAGCTCGCGACATCGGCGATCAGGGGACCGATGCTGGCGGCCACCGCGATCCTTGCGTCGCCCGCCACGTCATAGGCGCGCACTCTGCGCTCGACCACCCGCACCGGGCCGGCACCGTCGGCCACCAGCTCATAGCTGGCGATCCCGTCTGCCCCGGCGGCCGGTTCGGCCGGCAGGTCAAGCTCGCTGTCCCAAAGCGAGCGGGAGCGCACCGCCCGGCCATCCGGGCCGATCACCACATAGTAGAGCCCGGAAAAGGGGGTAGCGAAGCGGGGGTCGCTCAAGGGGACGTCCAGCCGGGCGGCACCGTCCAGCGTGATCGCGAGGCGGCCGGTGATCTGGTCCAGATGGCGGACCAGCTCCTCCTCCAGCCGGCGCTCGGCCAGGTCGCGGAAGAACCATTGCAGGGCGAGCCCGGCTGCCAGCAGCGCCACCAAGATCCAGACCGCCGAGCCCAGGATCAGGCGGAGCTTGAGGGACCTGGCGGTCAACCGCCCGCCTCGTCGGCAACGATCAGGTAGCCCTGGCCGCGCCGGGTGCGGATCGCGTCCTCGCCGACCTTACGGCGCAGCCGGCCGACCAGCACCTCCAGCGTGTTGGATTCGCGCTCCTCGTGCTCGGCATAGAGCTGGTCCGCCAGCTCCTGGCGGCTCAGCACCCGCCCGGCATTCTGCATGAGCAGGTGGAGCAGCCGGTATTCCGCGGCGGTGAGCGCCACCGGCACCCCGTCCACCGCGACGGTGCGCGCCCGCGTATCGAGCTCGATGCCCCGGACCGTTAGCACCGCATGGGCATGGCCGTGCGCACGGCGGACCAGGGCGCGCACCCTGGCCACCAGCTCCTCGACCCGAAACGGCTTGCCCAGATAGTCGTCGGCACCGGCGTCGATACCCTCGACCCGCTCGCTCCAGCTGGCCCGGGCACTCACGATCAGGACCGGGGTGGTTCTGCCGGCAGCCCGCATCCGGCGCAGGAGGGACAGCCCGTCCAGGAGCGGCAGGCCCAGGTCCAGCACGATCGCAGCGAACTCCTCCTCAATGGCACGGAACAGGGCGTCTTCGCCGTCTTGCGCCTGCTCGGGCACGAAGCCGGCTGCGGCCAGTGCCTGCACGATCCTGGCCGCGATCGCCGCTTCGTCCTCGATCACCAGCACTTTCACCGCAACGGATCCCCTATCTGCCGCCACGGACGGGCACGCCGGTATGGGCGTCGGCCAGCACCCGGACCAGCTGCCCGTCCGGGCGCAGCACCTGGAACTGATAGAGCCAGCGCCCGTCCCGCTGGACGATGTCGGTCGCTACCACCTGGCCGCTGAGCTCCGGGCCCAGCCGCCGGACCACGTCCCACATCGGCAGGATGTCGCCCGAG
>NZ_WUJP01001049.1 GCF_009806515.1 Geminicoccus flavidas
CGCCGTGCCTGGCCGAGCGCGTCCTGGTCGAACGGATTGTCGCTGCCCCGCTCCAGCGCCCGGCCAGCACCACGCGACGGCGCGGTGAAGCCCTGGATCAGGTCGCTGGCGGACGCCGGCACCGGCAGGGCGACCAGGCTGGCGGTCAGGAGCAGGAGGATGGAGCGCGTGATCCCGGGCATGGCCTGGAGCTTATGCGCCGTCATAGCTGAATGCAGCCTGACAATGACGTTCACCAGCTGGTCAGGCCCCTCATGCTAGGGACATCCGCCATGTGGCCGGCATGCCGGTCGTCAGGAGGAGAAGCCGATGAACGCCACGAGGACGCTGGGCAGGACGGCCGGCCTGGCCCTGCTGGCCCTGCTGGTCGCGGTGCCGGTGCTGGCCGACGGGCGGGAGCGCCGCCACGACGGCGGGCGGCACTACCGCGAAGATGGCGGCCGGCACTGGCAGCATGGCCGCCGCTACGGGGACCGGGTGCCACCTTGGCTCCGCGGGCCCAAGCTGCGCGGCCACCATCGACGGGACTGGCACGGCTGGGGGCCGCGCCGCCACTGGCGTGACGACTGGGGCCATTACCGGGGTTGGGACCACGGCCGGCGCTGGCACCACAAGCGGCCCTGGCACCACGAGCGGCGCCGCCACCAGTTCCTGGTCGACCCATCGGGGCGGTTCTTCTTCCGCATGTTCTGAGCAAGGGGCATTCTGGCGGCAGCCGCCCTCGTTGCCGCCGGTTGCCGACCGTGCCAGCCTACCGGCGGA
>NZ_WUJP01001050.1 GCF_009806515.1 Geminicoccus flavidas
CTTTTCGTCGGGCGGGGAGGAGCGAGATGGCGGCAGCGCCGGTGCCGGAGATGGCCGAGATCCTGAAACTCGTGGCGGAACAGGACCTGCCGCCCTGGGAAACCTACCCGCATGCGGAGGCACGGCGGCTCTCGATCGAGCGCAACGCATACTGGAACGAAGGCAACCCGCCGGTGGCGCGCGTCGAGGACCTGCTGCTCGACACGCCACCCAGGCGCGTGCCGGTCCGGCTCTATGTGCCGGAGGGCGCCCCTGCCAACGGCCCGGCGATCATCTACCTGCATGGCGGCGGCTGGGTGATCTGCTCGCTCGATACGCATGACGGGGTCTGCCGGCGCCTGGCCAATGCCAGCGGCATGCGGGTGATCAGCATCGACTATGTCATGGCACCGGAGCATCCGTTCCCGGAGCCGCTCGACGACTGCGTGAACGCGGTGAGGGCGATCCATGCGGAGGCCTGGCGCTTTGGCGCCGATCCAGAAAGGCTGGCGGTGGGGGGCGACAGTGCCGGCGCCAACCTGTCGCTGGCGGTGCTGCTCCGGCTGCGCGACGAGGGCGGGCCGAAGCTCAAGGCGGCCGCCCTGATCTATGGCGTCTACGCCGATGATCACGGCACCCAGTCGCATCAGGACTGGGGCGACGGGGATTACCTGCTCTCGACCGCCACCATGAAGTGGTTCTGGGATGCCTACGTCCCCGATCGGGCGGACCGGACAAACCCTTATGCCGCTCCCCTGCATGCCAGGGACCTGTCCGGCCTGCCGCCGCTCTACCTCTCGGCAGCCGAGCTCGATCCCCTCAAGGACGACACGGTGGCGATCGTCCCAAAGCTGGAGGCCGCGGGTGTTTCGGTCGACTACCACCTGTGGGAGGGGGTGACCCACGCCTGCATCATGTTCAGCCGGATGCTGCCGCAGGCGGACGGGCAAATCACCGAGATCGCTGCCTTCCTGAAGGAGCGCCTCGCCTGAGCCTCAAGTAATCCGGCGGAACAGGCCAGGATAGCTAACGACCAGCCCGTCCGCATCGATCTCCAGCTCCCGGCTGAAGTCGGAATCGCGGGAATCGTAGCGCCACCGCCGCCCAGGCTCCAAGCAGGTGTAGCGCTGCGGGTCGCGGTGGATAGCTAGGTCCGGGAAGGAGACCCAGGCCGTGTCGATGGCGGTGCCGCCGGGGGGCGTCCGGCCCAGGCGGCGGATCGGCAGGGTGTTGGTGAAGGGCGTGATCGACAGATCGGGATCGATCGCACCCGCCAGCGCCGGCATGGCATGGGCCTGCCCATCGATCCAGTGTCCCTGGCCGTCGGAGCGCAGCAAGCGGCGGTCGGCACCGGTGACCTCGATCTCCACCAGGCGCGTGCGCCAGGTGCCATCGCAGACGATCCGATAGCGGGCGGCAAAGCCGTCGCCCGGGCCCGAGACATGGACCGAATCGGCCACGATCTCATCCGCTCGGACCGTGAGGACGAGATGTTCCAGGGAGCCGCCGTCCCAGCCCGTCCAGCGGGCGACAATTCGCTTCATGGCACTTCACCGAGTGCCGTCCGGATCGCCGGCAGCATGGCGAGCAGCCCGATCCTGTCCCCTGTGGTCAGGAGCCGCCGCAGCCCGGCCATCACGTCGTCCCCGCGGTCGCCCTGTCCATGTGCGACCAGGATGCGGGCCCGGGCGATGAGGAAATCCGCCCAGGGCATGGGCTCCGGGCGGGTATAATCCTCCAGCGCCTGCGCAAGTTGCTCAACGCGCGCCCACTGATGACTGGCCAGGCAGGCCTCGATGGCATTGGCCAGGAACAGGAGGTGGTTGTGGCTGATCGAGCCGTTCCGAAGCAGTGCCTGGCCCTCCTCGAGCGCAGCCTCGGATTCCTGGGCGTCGCGCGTGATCTTCGCCAGGATGCCTAGTACCACCGGCCCGATATAGGACATCCCGGTCTCGCGGCAGATGGCGAGGCCTGCCACGACAGCGGCATGAGCCTCGTCCCATTGGCCGAGAGCATGCAGCTGCTCGCCGTGGAACGCCAGCGATTCCCCCTCGAAGCGGCGCGCGCCCAGGCGCCGGGCAAGTGCCGTGGCCGCTTCGGCATGGCGCAGTCCCGCCGCGGGATCGCCCAGCAACAGATGACAAAGGCAGGCTGCATGTTGGGCGATGATCTCCGCACGGCCATGGCCTACGCGGGCCGTAGCGGCAATGGCATCGAGGCCGTCCTCCAGAGCACCCCGCACATCGCCTGCGTACAGGCGGGTGAAGGCGGTCATCGGCAGGTTGGCGACCTCGATCCGGCCAAA
>NZ_WUJP01001051.1 GCF_009806515.1 Geminicoccus flavidas
GCCATGCCCGCGACAAAGCTCGATGCAGCGGCGGAAATGATCATAGGCGCTGCGCATCCGGCCTCGCGCATATTCGGCATCGCCGAGCCCGCCCAGCGCTGCGGCTTCCGCGTCGGCCGAGCCGGCCTGCCGTGCCAGCTCCAGGCTCCGCTGATGCTCGCTCAGGCAGCCGCCGATGTCGCCCTGAGGAAAGCAGAGATTGCCGCGCAGGAAGTGGATGCGGGCCTGCTCGATCAGGAGGCCGGCCGAAATGGCCGCGGCCTCGGCGCCTTGCAGGTCCAGGGTGGCACCGTCCAGATCATCGATGATCCGCTTGACCATCGCCAGCCCGATCAGCGCACGGCACTGCTCGGCCTCGCTCTGCGCCGCATCGCGTGACGCCTCGAATGCCTGCCGTGCCGCCGCCATGTCACCCAGGTCGTGCTGGACCTCGGCCCGAAGACAGGACAGCGCGAAGCGGTCGGCATGCTCGACGGCCAGGACCTGGCCGCGCTCGATCAGGCGCAGAGCCTGAGCATACCGGTAGCTCGCCGCCTGCTGGGCGGCCGCACGCAGATAGGCGGCGGCGGCACCCGGATCCTCGGCACGCTCCAGATGCTCCGCATGGAGCAGCGCGTCCCGCTCCGCATACCAGGCGGCAGCCTTGAGGTGCAGCATGCGGCGGCGGCTCCGGAGCAGGCTGTCATAGACGGCATCCCGAATCAGGGCATGGCTGAACAGGAATGCCTCGCCCTGCGGGCGGACGAGCAGGTGCTGCCCGAGACGCTCAGGGGCGTAATCCGGCTGTGCCAGCAGGTGGCACAGAGCGTCGCGCTCGAAGCGCTGGCCGAGCACCGATGCCGCCTGCAGGGCCGACCGGTCGAGCGGGGAAAGGCGGTCCAGCCGCGCCTGCACGAGGCTCTGCACCGAGCCGGGCACGCTGCTCCCGTCATGCTCCTCCGCGTGACGCAGCAACTGCTCCAGGAACAGGGGATTGCCGCCCGCGCGCTCGACGCAGCGCCGGGCGTGCTGCTCGGCGGTGTCGAACAGGTCAACTGCCAGCACCATCGCCTCCTCGTGCCGCAAGGGCCCGAGGTCGATCGTCGTGATCGGGACGTTGCCGGCGCGACTTCGCCAGGCGCGGTCGAGCGGATCTCCTTCGATCCGCGAGGTCAGGACCAGCAGGGCCCGGCACGTCGCAACCGTCGCCGCGAGCCTGGCGAGATAGGGCAGCAGCGGCGCGTCCGCCCAGTGCAGATCCTCCACCACCAGAAGCAGTGGCTGCCGTTGGCTGATGCGCTCGACCAGGTCGGCAAGCACGCGCCGCTTGCCCATGCCGCGCCGGGCATCGTCCATGGCATCGTAGAGGGCGCGCTCTTCGGTCGATTGCGGCAGGTCCAACAAGTCGTTCAGGAACACGGCGTCGTCGGGTGTCAC
>NZ_WUJP01001052.1 GCF_009806515.1 Geminicoccus flavidas
CAGCCCATCCGCGAGGGCGGCCGCGGCGGCGATGCCGGCCAGTTCCACGCCGGCCCCAAGGTCCAGGCCCAGCAGGCTGCGCAGCAGCGAGCGGATGGCGTCGCGCCCGATGCCGGTCCCGAAATCCAGGACCAGGCCGGTATGGCAGGCAAAGCCCGCCTCACGGGCGAGCTTCCGCAACTCCTCGACCAGCCGGGTCTTGCCGATGCCCGCATCGCCGCGGATATGGGTCGTCTCACCCTGACTGGTATCGCGACAGGCTGCGACGATCGTCCGGAGCTGCTCCAGTTCCCGCCTGCGCCCGACCAGCGGGCGCTCGGGTGCTGCTGCCCGCAGCCCGTGCAGGCGCCAGCTGCGCACAGGTTCCGCAAAGCCCTTGACCCGGAGCGCGCTGATCTCCTCGCAGTCGAGCCGGCTGGCCAGGCTCCGGCGGACCGCGTCCGACAGCAGGATCTCGCCCGGTGCCGCGGCATCGGTCAACCGAGCGGCGAGATTGACCGATTCGCCGGTCACGGTGAACGCGCGATGCTCGTTGCTGCCGGTACCGCCCGCCACGACCTGGCCTGCGGCGATGCCGACATGGACCTGCACGCTGCGCCCGAGCTCCGCCGACAGGGCCGGCATCGCGTCGCGGATGCCGATGGCGGCACACACTGCCCGCTCGGCATCGTTGCCATGGGCGACCGGAGCGCCAAACACCGCCATGACGCAGTCGCCGATATGCTTGTCGATATGGCCGCCATGCCGGTCGACGACCGCGTCGATCTGGCGGAAGAAGCGCTGGAGCAGCGCATGGACCTCCTCGGCGTCCAGTTCGCTGGCGAGTGCCGTGTAGCCGGCGAGGTCGGCGAACAGCACGGTCACCTGCCGCCGTTCTCCCTCGACGACCGCTTCGCCGGGCAGGCCGCCTGCGCGCAGCGCCGCCGCGGCATCCAGCAGCCGGCGCCGGTCGCCCAGCGCGGCCACGCCGATCTCCTTCAGGTCATCGGCCGACAGCCGGGGCAGGAGGTCCGCGTCGATCGCGTGGGCGTGAAACGCCTCCGCGTAGCGCTCGAGGCCGATGCTGCGCAGCCAGGCCTGCACATCCATGTCCGCCTGTCCCGGGGACGGTCTCGCCCGGACCCCAGTCTAGCCTGAAACGCACGCCGCTGCGCCGTTCAAGATCATGGCGCCCGGTCGCTGCCCGGAACGAGGCAGCGCCGCCTGGGAAGGAAAGCGTCAGATCAGCGACTGCCCGTACTTGAGCACTTCCTCGCAGACCTTGTCGGTTAGCTGCTGCTTCAGGCCGGAGTTGCCCAGCTCGACCTTCTGCCCGCTGTCACCACCCAGGATGCCACCCAGCCCCTCCTGGTAGCCAGGGTCCGCCTGCGCCTTCTCCTCGCCGCCGAGCTTGCCCAGCAGCCGGTCCTTCAGCCCACCCGCATCGCCGCCCAGGAAGTTGTTCTTCGCGCAATATTCGAGCACGCCGGCAATGTTGCCGAGCCCGACCTGGTCCAGCGCTGGCACCGACTGGCCACCCAGCCCCTCCAGGAGCGAGCCGCCGGACGAGGAGCCGCCGCCAATAGCACCTTCGAGCGCATCGGTGAGCTGGGCCTGCCCGGCAGGGGCACTGACCGCGAGCAGGACTGCGGCGAGGATCAGGGCGTTCGGTTGGCGCAGGCCGGACATGGCGGCTCCTTTCGGCAGCAAGAACCTCCTGCTCCGTCAGTCGGAGCAAGAGAATGGCGTGCCCGCGAGGATGACGGGACCGGTGCACGTCTGCACCTGGTCTGCCTCTCTCACCCGCCGGACGACTTCAGCGGGTGCAAACTGGCGTCTTCATCAGGCGCCGGCAAGAGAGCACCTGCTCTTGCAAGCTTCGTGCCGCTCAGCCGGTCTCGCGAAATGGCCGTCGGGCGAGCCATAATCGAAGAATTTCCCGAACTGGGGCAGTACTGAACCGGTTTTGTGACCTGCTGATGTCGTGCTTCAGGGGATCATCATGTTGCGGCGGGTACGATAAGGAGCAGGTTCTTCACGGTAGCGCCATCTGCATCGGTCTCGGCGACGGGACGAAGGGGTCGAGGACTAGCAGCGTCACGATGAGCAGGACAGCGTTGGCCAGCACGAACCCCAGGATCAGCCAGGACGGCACGGGCCGCCGGCTGCGCCACGTCCAGGGCAGCCGGCGGCCCAGGGAGGTCGCGACGACGCCGAGAAAATAGAGCGCCGTGGGCCAAGGATGGACCAGGACGCAACCAGACTGCGACCGTACAGAACGCGAGCGTGAGGGCATGGGTCCCCAGCCCCGGTCA
>NZ_WUJP01001053.1 GCF_009806515.1 Geminicoccus flavidas
CCTGGCGTTCTGCGATCAGCGCCGTAGCGACCGCCGGTCCAGCGCACTGGGCCGGCTTGGCGGACTCTTGGGCGGGATCAGCGTCGGCCTTCGATCCCTCAGCCGGACCGATGCGCGGCGAGTGTCCGCCTCGGCCTGCCGGGCGGTGGCTGGCGCCTGGGGGCACAGGCCGGCATGGGGCTGCTCCCGATCCATGCCTGGTCAGGCAAGCGGTTCAGGTGAGGCGCAGGCCGCCATCGACGGCGATCGGTAGGGCCTGGTGCCACTGCGTTCGCACGGATGTCCTGGGGCGCCAGTGCCAACGCTCAGCAGCGGGTGAGCTGCTCCAGCGCTGCCTTGCTGGCGGCATAGTGCGATAGGCCCACCGCCGGCCGTTGGCGGAATGTGCTGGAGGTGTTGACGATACTGCCGCGCACTGCCGCCAGATGCGGCAGTGCCGCTGTCGCCAGCAGGCTGGAGCCCAGCATGTTCACGGCGAGGATCCGCTCGATCTCGGCCGCCCTGGCCTCCGCCAGCGGGAGAATGGCTCCCGCACCGGCATTGTTGACCAGCACGTCCCGACGACCCTGGCGGTCGATCGCCTCGGCCACAGCGCCCCGCGTCGTCGGGGTCTGCCGCATCGGCCACCAGCCCGACGATGTCAGAATGCCCGGCTGCGGTCGCTTCCAGTGCTGCTGCACGCCGCCCGCTGATGACGACCTTCGCGCCCGGCCCAGCGAAGCGCAGGGCGAGGCTCGTCCGATGCCCGAGCGTCGGATATCGGCACGCCCGAGATGGACGGCTTTCAGCTCTGCGACGCCGTCGTCCAGGCGCATCCGGACCTGCCCGTCCTGATGGTGACCGGCGTTACGAGATCACGGATCGGCCGGGCAGGGCCGCCCTGGCGAGCGCGCTGTTCCGCGAGCCCATCGATGGCCAGCTCCTGCTGGCTGCCGTGGAGAAGACCCTGGCTAAATGACCCGGGGAGGGGCCATGTTGCAGCAATCGTCCCGACAAGCCCTGTCGTCGCCGGATCCGTCGGCCGGCCATCGTCCTGGTGGTGGATGACGACCGCGCGGTCGGCGAAGCCTTGAGCGAGCTCATCCGCTCGATCGGGCTGAACCCGGTCTGCTTCGCCGCCATGCAGGAACTACTGGCATCGGGGCAACTGGATCGGCCGGGCTGCCTCGTCCTCGACGTGCGCATGCCCGGTACCGGCGGCCCGACCTCCAGCGGCACGTGGCCCAGCGCGGCAGCGCAAGCCGATCGTCTTCCTCACCGGGCACGGGGACATCCCGATGATGGTGCAGGCCATGCAGCTTGCCCGGCATTTCGAGACCCTGACGCTGCGCGAGCGGCAGGTCTTCCGGGAGGTGGCCAGGTGCCGGCTGAACAAGCAGATCGCCTTCGACCTCGGCATCGCGGAGGTCACGGTGAAGGTTCGCCGGGGCAACGTGATGCCCAAGCTGCGGGCCGGATCGATCGTGGATCTCATCCGCATGCGGGAAGGGCTGCCCCTGGAGCAGCGCTACGGGAGCGGGCCGGATCTTGCCGGATCGCCGGTTCCGCCCGATCGTCATGCCCGAGGCAGTGCCTGGGCAGGGTGGCCTCAGGCGGCGGCACCGCCGTCATCTCGCCGGGCCGTCAGGTCTCCATCACCTGCAGGATCGCCCGGACCAGGCGGCGCTCGCCGACGGGCTTGCCAATGTTGACCGCCTCGGCCAGGACGGCATTGCCCCGCAGCCGCGACGGCTGATAGGCGGTTGTCAGCACGAACGGGATGTGCTGCCGCGCCAGCGCTTCCGCCACCGGCGTCACCATCACGCCGTGCAGGTTGACGTCGAGCACGGCTACGTCCGGAAGCTGGGTGCCCAGCAGATCGAGCGCTTCCTCGACGCTCGTCACCGGCCCCAGCACCCGCCAGCCCTGCGCCAGGATGATGGCCTCCAGCTCCATGGCGAGCAGGAACTCGTCCTCGACTACCAGCACCAGAGGCGTGGGTGACGGCGCATATGAACCCGCCCGGTCGGGCACCGGTCCTCCTGATGCTCAGCGCATCGGCAGGTTGATCTCCGCCTGCAAACCGCTGGTCGCGAAGGACAGTTCCGCCCGCGCGTGCAGATCGCGCGCCGCCGCGTTGATTAGCCGCGTGCCGAAGCTGTGGGTGGCCGGCTGCTGCACCGTCGGCCCACCTTCCTCCCGCCAGCGCAGCGCCAGGTGCTGATCGCCCACTGCACCGCTCAGCGTCCAGCCGACCCGCACCCGGCCACCCGGCACCGACAGGGCGCCGTGCTTGACGGCGTTGGTGCCGAGCTCATGCAGGATCATGCCGAGCGGCAGCACCTGATCAGGCGCCAGC
>NZ_WUJP01001054.1 GCF_009806515.1 Geminicoccus flavidas
GTCCAGGTCGGCGGCAGGGGCGGCAGGTCGCCTTCATACGGCGGATCGTCATATCCCGGGATCAGATCGTCGGCAGTAGCCGTCACCTGCGCTTGCGCCGGGGCTACGGCAGCAGCTGTTATGGATCCGGCCATCGTCAGGAAGCCACGCCTGCGCAGGCGTGGCCAAGCCCGTCTTGAGGTATCGCGTTGCCATGGCATAGCACGTGCCCACTTATGTCCGCTTGAGGCAGCGGTTCTTGGCACCGTTATATTTAGAAATTTTCCGGAATGTCATCAATAATGCGACAACCGCTCATCTATTCGCTTCTGGCGCGGGTTCGAGCCAGAGAATGAGAGCATGTCGGCTTGCGCGCAGGCGATTCGGTCACGGCCGACTGGCTGACCTGCGGCCGCAACGGGAGACAGTCAACGTTGAGGCCAGCAGTCAGCGGCAGCCGGCCACGATCGATCCTGCCGGAGGCTTAAGAGCGTTTCTCGTTCTCCAGGAACCAGCCATAAGTGGCGCGCACGCCCTCCTCCAGCCCGATCCGCGGCTGCCAGCCGAGGGAGCGCAGCTTGTCGGCGCTCATCAGCTTGCGCGGCGTTCCGTCCGGCTTCGTGGTGTCCTGGACGATCCGCCCCTCATAGCCCACCACCCGGCAGACCAGCTCTAGGAGCTCCCGAATCGTCACGTCGATGCCGGAGCCAACGTTGACATGCTCATGCCCGGAATAGGCCTGCATCAGGTGGACCAGCGCGTCGGCGCAGTCGTCGGCATGGAGGAACTCGCGCCGGGGCGTGCCGGTCCCCCACATCACGATCTCCGGGGAGCCAGCCAGCTTCGCCTCGTGCGCCTTGCGGATGAAGGCCGGCAGGACGTGACTGGACTGGAGGTCGAAATTGTCGCCCGGCCCGTACAAATTGGTCGGCATGGCCGAGATGAAGTCGCGCCCGTGCTGCCGGCGATAGGCCTGCGCCAGCTTGATCCCGGCGATCTTGGCGATCGCGTACCACTCGTTGGTGGGCTCGAGCGACCCGGTCAGCAGGCTGTCCTCGGTGATCGGCTGGGGTGCCAACTTCGGGTAGATGCAGGACGAGCCGAGGAACAAAAGCTTCTGCACCTCCGCCCGGTGCGCCGCCTCGATGATGTTCGCCTCGATCATGAGGTTGTCGTAGAGATAGTCGGCCGGATAGGTGTCGTTCGCCAGGATCCCGCCGACCTTGGCCGCCGCCAGGAAGATCGCGTCCGGCCTCGTGTCCAGTATCCAGGCGCGCGTCTGCGCCTGGTCCTTGAGATCCACCCGGTCGCGGCTCACCGTCAGGACCTCGCAGTCCTCCCGCTCCAGGCGCCGGACGATCGCCGAGCCGACCATGCCGCGATGGCCGGCCACCCAGACCCGCTTGCCCTTCAGGGAAAACAGGGCTTCAGGCATCCCGCATCACCGGCGCGGTCGCCATCACCTTCAGATCCTCCTCGACCATCTCGGCCAACAACGCGTCCATGTCGGTCTCGTGCCTCCAGCCAAGCTTGCGCCGGGCCTTCTCCGGGTTGCCGATCAAGAGGTCCACCTCGGTCGGCCGGAAATAGCGCGGGTCGACCTGGACCAGGACCTTCCCGGTCTTCCGGCAGATCCCCTTCTCGTCCACGCCTTCGCCCTGCCAGTCGAGGGTGACGCCCACATGCGCGAACGCCTTTTCCACGAACGAGCGCACCGTGTTGGTCTGGCCGGTCGCCAGCACATAGTCGTCCGGTTCGTCCTGCTGCAGCATCAGCCACATGCCGCGCACATACTCGCGGGCATGGCCCCAGTCGCGCTTGGCATCCAGGTTGCCGAGATAGAGCCTGCTCTGCCGGCCCAGATGGATGGCGGCCACAGCGCGGGTGATCTTGCGGGTGACGAAGGTCTCGCCGCGCAGCGGGCTCTCATGGTTGAACAGGATGCCGTTGGAGGCATGCATCCCGTAGGCCTCGCGGTAGTTCACCACGATCCAGTACGCATAGAGCTTGGCCGCGGCATAGGGGCTGCGTGGGTAGAACGGCGTGATCTCGCTTTGCGGCACCTCCTGGACCTTGCCGTACAGCTCCGAGGTCGAGGCCTGGTAGAACCGGGTCTTCTCCGTCAGCCCCAGCAGGCGGATCGCCTCCAGCAGGCGGAGCGTGCCGATCCCGTCCGCGTTCGCCGTGTATTCCGGCGTCTCGAAGCTGACCTGGACGTGCGACTGGGCGGCCAAGTTGTAGATCTCGTCCGGCTGGGTCTCCTGCACCACGCGGATCAGGTTGGTCGAATCCGTCATGTCGCCATAGTGCAGGATGAAGCGCGGGTGCGGGACGTGCGGGTCTTCGTAGAGATGCTCGATCCGGCCGGTGTTAAACGAGGACGAGCGGCGCTTGATCCCGTGGACGATGTAGCCCTTGTCGAGCAGCAGCTGGGCCAGATAGGCGCCGTCCTGCCCCGTGGCACCGGTGATGAGGGCGACCTTGCCCGCATGGGTCGTCATGGCGTCCAGCTTCCGTCCTGCAGTCCAAGAAGATTCGACACGGCGAGACGCCGCGCTGCGCGCAACTTTTCGGCGCGCAGCGCTTATCCTGCCACTTCCGCAGCCACAAGTCCTCCAAAGGGAGGCCACCTGCCCCCAACGGTCGCGGCTAGGCTCCCGCCTCGGCCGGCTCCTCCCGCCTGGCTGGTGCCCCCGCCAGCGCCTCGGCGACCGCCTGGTCGACCAGCTCCAGCCACACGAACTCCAGCCGGTCGCGCGCGTCCTTGGGGATGTCGTCGAAGTCGCGCCGGTTGCGCGCCGGCAACATCACCCGCGTGATCCCGGCTCTTGCCGCCGCCACCACCTTCTCCTTGATCCCGCCCACCGGCAGGACCAGGCCGCGCAGGCTGATCTCGCCGGTCATCGCCGTGTCGCTGCGCACCGTGCGTCCGGTCAGCACCGAGGCCAGGGCGATGAACATGGCCACCCCGGCGCTCGGCCCGTCCTTGGGCGTGGCCCCGGCCGGGACGTGAACATGGATGTCGCTCTTCTCGAACGCCGCCGGCTCCAGCCCGAATTCGCCGGCCCGGCTCTTGACCAGGCTGAGGGCGGCCTGGGCGCTCTCGCGCATCACCTCGCCCAGCTGCCCGGTCAGGATCAGCCGGCCGGAACCGGGCGTGCGGGTCGCCTCGATGAACAGGATGTCGCCACCCACTGGCGTCCAGGCCAGGCCCGTGGCCACGCCCGGCACCGCCGTGCGCATCGCCACCTCGTCCTCGAAGCGCGGCGGCCCCAGCACCTCGGCCAGATCGTCCTTGCCGATGCGCGCGGGCTCCGTCCGCCCCTCCGCCACCGCCACTGCGACATGGCGCATCACCCGGCCGATCTCCCGCTCCAGGCCGCGCACCCCCGCCTCGCGGGTATAGGCCCGGATGATCTCGGCGATCGCCGCGTCGTCGATGCTGGCCTGCTCGGGCTTCAGCCCGTTCGCCTCAAGCTGGCGGGCCACCAGGTAACGCCTGGCGATCTCCAGCTTCTCCATGTCGGTGTAGCCGGCCAGGCTGATGATCTCCATCCGGTCGCGCAACGGGCCCGGGATCGTGTCCAGCATGTTCGCAGTCGCGATGAACACCACCCGCGACAGGTCGAACGGTACGCCCAGATAGTTGTCGCGAAACGTCCCGTTCTGCTCGGGGTCCAGCACCTCCAGCATCGCCGCCGACGGATCACCCTGGATGCCGGAGCCCATCTTGTCGATCTCGTCCAGCATCATCACGCAGTCCCGCGCCCCGGCCTTGCGGATGCCCTGGATGATGTTGCCCGGCAGGGCGCCGACATAGGTGCGCCGGTGTCCGCGGATCTCGGCCTCGTCATGGACGCCGCCCAGCGAGACGCGCACGAACTTGCGGCCCATGGCGCGCGCGATCGACTGACCGAGCGAGGTCTTGCCCACGCCCGGCGGGCCGGCGAAGCACAGGATCGGCGCCTTGCCCTCCGGTGCCAGCTTGCGCACCGCCAGATACTCGACGATCCGCTGCTTGATCTTCTCCAGGCCGAAATGGTCCGCGTCCAGGATCCGCCTGGCCTCGGCGATGTCGATCGGCGGCTCCTCGCCGAGCTGCCAGGGCAGCTCGATCAGCCAGTCCAGATAGGTCCGGATCATGCCGTACTCGGCCGACGCGTCCGGCATGCGCTCCAGCCGGCGCAGCTCCTTGCGCGCGGCCTGCTCCACCTCATCCGGCATGCCCGCCTTGCCGATCGCCTCACCGAGCTCGGCGATCTCCTGGGACTTGGCGTTGTCGCCCTCGCCCAGCTGGCGCTGGATCGCCGCCATCTGCTCACGCAGCAGGACCTCGCGCTGCCGCTCGTCCAGGGACGCCTTGGTCGCCTTGCCGATCTCCTGGGACAGGCGCAGCACCTCGATCCGCTGGGCCAGCAGCCGGGCGACCTTGTCCATCCGCGCCCGCAGGTCGAGCGTTTCCAGGAAGTCCTGCTTCTCGTCCGGCGAGGCATCGATATAGGCGGCCACCATGTCGGTCAGTGCCGCGGCCGAGGCCGCATTAGCGACCGTTGCCAGCAGCTCCGGCGGGCTCTGCGGCAGGAGCTGCAGCGCCTCGGTCGCCTGCCCCTTCAGGTGGAGAAAGCGCGCCTGGATGTCCTGCGACTGCTCGTCGGGCTCCTCCAGCTGCCGCACCCTGGCGACCAGGACGGGCTGTTCGCGGACGAAGTTCTCGACATAGAAGCGCTGCTCGCCCTGGCAGATCAGGTGGTGCGAGCCGTCGGGGGCGGTCACGTAACGCAGGATGTTCGCGACCACGCCCATTCGGTGCAGGTTGCCGGGATTGGCCTCGGGCGCCTCGGCATCACGCTGCATCAGGATGCCCACCGGGCGGCCCTGGCGCACGGCGGCCTGAGCGGCCGCGACGGATCCCGGCCGGTTGATCACGACGGGCATCACCACGCCCGGGAACAGCACGAAGCCGCGCACCGGCAGGATCAGCAGTTCGTCCGGCGCCAGCTCCGGCAGCTGGCTGGCGGCACCGCCGGCACCGGTATCGGCCGCGGACAGGAACGGGGAATGGGGGATCATGACGACGTTTCCCGGTCAGGCGAGCTTGCGCAGGACGACGGTGAGGCAGCCGTTGACCACGGCCGGGCGCATCACCTCGTAGCGTCCGGGCGGCAGGGGCAGCTGGCGCTCGAACCGGCCCTGCGGCAGCTCCAGCCGGTGGATCCGGGCAAAGCGCAGCTCCTGCGGCAGGACGCGCTCGCCGGCGATCACCAGCACGCCGTTGTCGATCACGACCTGGATCCGCTCGGGATCGACGCCCGGCAGGGCGGCCAGCACCAGCAGCTCATGGTCGGTCTCCAGCATGTCGACCGGCGGCTCCCAGGCCGGGGCGCGGGCCCGGCCGTGGACCGGCTGGAACTTCTGCTGATGCATCCGCTCGGCGCGGAGCAGCATCTCGACCGCGTTGGACCACATCCAGGCGCGGGGATCCGGATTCTTCATGCATCGACCTCGGCGTACAGCCGCGAAAACCACCCGACGCATGTGGGGGTTCCGGCCGAGCCGATCCAGGGGCGGCAGGTCGGAGGCCGGAGAGCCGTGGAAGGATGCGGGCAGAGCCTGGTTGGGGCGGGAGGATTCGAACCTCCGCATGGCGGAACCAAAATCCGCTGCCTTACCGCTTGGCGACGCCCCAACGATGCGCTGGAGATACGCCGAACGGCAGGCGGGCTCAACCGCTACCAGCAGCCAGGTCTGGCCGCTCAGGACTCCGGACCGGGCTCGATCAGGACCGGCTCGATCCACCAGCCCGGCACCGCCGCGCGCAGGATGGTGGCGGCACGCTCGAGGCGGACGCCGTCGGCGAACAGGCCGAAGCAGGACGAGCCGCTGCCCGACATCCGCGCCAGGAGGCAGCCTTCCAGGACGCGCAGGCTCTGCAGCACCTTGCCGATCACTGGAGCCAGCGCCACGGCCGGTGCTTCCAGGTCGTTGCGGCTTTCCGCCAGGTACTGGGCCAGCACCAGCGGGCCGCCATTGGGCTGCAGCCCGCCCTCGCGCTCCGGGCCCAGCTCGCGCAGGCCGCGAAACACCTGCGGGGTCGCGACATGCACGCCGGGATTGACCAGCAGCAGCGCCAGGGCCGGCAGGCCACGCACCGGGTCCAGCC
>NZ_WUJP01001055.1 GCF_009806515.1 Geminicoccus flavidas
GCTCCCCCAGCCCGCGCATCCGTGCCGGCCGGGCATAGACGCAGACCGGCACGTCCGCGCCCAGCTCGGCACCCAGCTCGCGCAGCCGGGCATTGCCCAGCTTCGTGCCGCACACCCGGTCGAGCAGGCGCAGGGCGGCAGCGGCATCGGCACTGCCGCCGCCGAGCCCGCCGCCCACCGGCAGTTGCTTGTCGAGGCGGATCTGCCCGGACAGCGCTGTCCCGGTGCGCCTGGCCAGCAGCTCCGCTGCCCGGAGGACGAGATTGCTCCCGTCCCGCGGCACGGCCGGAGCGAACGGCCCGCTCACCTCCAGGCTCAGCCCGCCCCCGCTCGCCGGCGCGAACTCCAGCCGGTCGCCGACCGGCGCGAACACCACGAGGCTGTCCAGCTCGTGATAGCCGTCCAGGCGGCGCCCGGTGACCAGCAGGTCGAGATTGATCTTGGCCGGCGCCAGCTCGCTGCGGGCGGCCTCGGCCGGCGCCGTGCCCCCGGCCGCCTGCCGTCTACGATTCCAGACCATTGGCCAGCTTGTCCCGCAGCAGCCGGGCCAACTCCGCATCCGGCGAAAGGGTCAGGGCGCGCTGCCACTGGAAACGTGCCTCGCGGAACCGGCCGATCCGCCAGTAGGCGTCGCCCAGATGCTCGTTGATCACCGGGTCGCCCGGCTCCGCCTCCACGGCCCGGTCCAGCCAGCTCACCGCCTCGTTCAGCCGGCCGATCTTGAAATAGGCCCAGCCCAGGCTGTCGATGATGAAGCCGTCGCGCGGGCGCAGTTCCACCGCCTTCTGCAGCATGCCGAGCGCCTGCTCCAGGTTCTCGCCGCGATCAACCCAGGAATAGCCCAGATAGTTCAGGACCAGCGGCTGGTCCGGCGCCAGCTCCAGTGCCCGCTGGAAGTCGGCCACGGCTTCCGGCCAGCGACCCAGCCGCTCGCGCGCCACGCCCCGGGCGTAGAACAGGCGCCAGTCCGTGGCGGACGGTGCCACCACCCGCCCGATCGCCTGGTCATAGGCCTGCTCCGCCTCCGCGTAGCGTTCGTCGCTGCGCGCGAGGTCGCCGAGCTTGACCAGGGCATCGGTCCGCTCCGGCCGTTCTGCGGCCATGCGCTCGAGCAGGTCCTCGGCATCGTCCTGCCGCCCGGCCGCCAGCGTGGCATCGACGGTGGCGAGCTTCGCGTCCCAGGCCCAGGACGAATCCCCGGGCAGTTGCGCCAGCGTCTCGATCGCCAGTTCTGGGCTGCCCTGGGCGGTCATCAGGCTCGCCAGGGTCAGCACCGCCTCGCCATCCTCGGGGGCTGCCCAGGTCGCCAGCCGGGCATAGACGATGGCGCGGCCCTCGGCTCCCTGCTGGCGCAGGGCCTCGACGATCGCGAGCAGGAGATCGGCCGTCCCCTCGCCGGCACTGGCCAGCACGGCCACGGGCGGCTGGCCGGCCGAGACATGCTCGACCGCGCGGCCGAACACGGCGGGCTGCTCGTGCAGGGCGGCCGCACTTTGGAGATAGCGGCGCGCGGCCGCCTGACCGTCCACCTCGAAGATCAGGCGTGCGGTCAGCAGCGCCATGCGCACCGGGACCTGCTGGCCCTCCTGCGCCTGCGGCTGGAGGGTGGCCCGGGCCGCCGCCGCCTGCCCCGCCAGGGCCTGGATCGCCGCGCGGTGGTAGGTCAGCACCGCGAACAGCGGGTCATCCGGTGCCACCTCCGGCAGCCGGCTCAGCGCACGCTGCGGATCACCCTCGGCAACGGCGAGCCAGGCTTGCAGCACCGGGGCGATCAGCCCGCCGATGCTGCGCTCGGGCAGGGCGTCGAGGGCACGGCGCGCCTCGGCGATCCGGCCGCCCTGCAGCGCGTCGATGAACAGGACGAGGTGAGCCTCGTCGGCGCCGGGATCGATCTCAGTCAGGAGACGCGCCTGGTCCCTGGCCCCGGGAAGGTCGCCCCGAGCCACGTCCAGGAGGAAGACCTGCCGGCGCAGGTCCAGGTCGTCGGGGTCGGCGGCGAGCGCTCGTTCCAGCGCATCGGACGCCTGCACCACATCGCCGGCGTCCATCGCGTACTGGCCCACCAGGTAGTCACCGATGGCGCTGCTCTCGACCGACTGGGCGGTCGCCATCAGCGCGGGTGCCGGCGACAGGTCGTCCAGCGCGCCATTGCTGGCCTGCAGGGCGGGAGCGCAGGCCGCGGTCAGCGGCACGAGCACGCCCAGCAGGGCCGGCAGGCGGGACCGGCGCTTCGGCCCGGCTGGCCGGCCCAGGGCTGCTGCAGGGAGATGCGGCTCCATGTCAGGAGCACCCGGAAGGCCGTTCAACCGCTTCTCCGCGCTGTCTGCTGGGCGATGGTGGGGATGAAGGTCATAAATGGATTGGCCCTGTCCCGGCCGCAGACCAGGCCGATCCCACCGGATTCCAGGCCGCCCGGCAGCGGCGCGCCGTGGCGTCACGGTGCCGGCGTCGGACCCCGACGCTTGACGTGGCCGGGCGATCCGGTCAAGAGACCCGCAGCCGACCTGCCGGTCCTGGGCAGGCTATTGTCGTACCGACGTCGCGCTATCGGATCCGAACCCATGCTTAAGACCTCGAAGAGCAAGAACGACCCCACGGCGCGTGGCGCCGCCCAGCCCGCCAAGACGATCGACGGCAAGAAGATCAAGCCGGCGCTCTATGTCGGCACCGCGGTGGGCCATG
>NZ_WUJP01001056.1 GCF_009806515.1 Geminicoccus flavidas
GTCGCTACATAGCGGCGCAGGATGAGAGCGGCAAGCTGGTGGCCGACCGCGAAGGCCGGCCGATCCCCTACCGCGACATCTGATCCCCGATCGGGGCCACGGAAGGATGCGGTCGACGGCCCGTGCCGTCGGCGAATAGTCTAGGTGCTGGCCGGTTCACCCTTGGTGAGAGGCCGGCCGGAGGTGGAGCAGGAAGCGGGCCGCCGGTGCAGCTCCAGGCGATGCCGGTAGCTGTGCCAGTAGCTGTGGATGCGTCTGCAGGTTGGGCTGGGGGAAGAAGAGGCGGTGGATCGCGGGCTGCACCAGCTCCGCGCCTGGCTTGCCTGGCAGCAGGCCGCAGGCGCCGTCGATCTGGTCGGTGACCCGGCCGAACGCAGCCTTGCCCTCCCCTCGACCGCCTCGCCCCTGCCGGAAGCCGCCGAACCTGCCGGCCTGCGTCCTCTGGCCGACCTCCTGCCGGGGATGCCGGCACAGGCGATCGCACCGCCCGCCCGCCGCCCCGAGACGGGCGACGTCGCCGCTGCCCGCCGCCTCGCCCTGGCTTGCCCCGACCTCACCGCCCTGGAAGCCGCGCTCGCCGGCTTCGAAGGATGTGCGCTGCGGCGCACTGCCACCCGGCTGTGCTTTGCCGACGGCAATCCCATGAGCCCGCTCGTGCTGGTCGGCGAGGCACCCGGGGCCGAGGAAGACCGGCAGGGCAAGCCGTTCGTCGGCCCGTCCGGCCGCCTCCTGGACCGGATGCTGGCGACGATCGGCCTGGACCGCTCCCGCTTCTGGATCACCAACTGCCTGTTCTGGCGGCCACCCGGCAACCGCACCCCCTCGCCGCAGGAGGTGGCGGTCTGCCAGCCCTTCCTGGAGCGGGCGCTGGAACTGGTGCAGCCGAAGATCGTGCTGTTCGTGGGAGGCACTGCCGCGCGCACCCTGCTCGGGCTGGAAGCCGGTGTGACCCGGCTGCGCGGCACGCTGCGCAACTGGCACCCCGACTGGTCGCCAGCGCCGATCGGGACCCTCGTGACCTTCCATCCCGCCTATCTCCTGCGCAACCCGGCCCAGAAGAAGCTGGTCTGGCGGGACCTTCTGCAGCTCAGCCAGCGTCTGGACGCAATCTCGGGCCAGGGTGGCCCGGAGGGGAGGCCGCACTAGCTCACCGCAAACGGGTGGACCAGCGCGTCCGGCCAGCGGGGCCGGGCGGCACGACAGGGGGGAAATCCCATGGCGCTCGAACGACCACCCGGTCGCGCCTGGTCGGTGCGATCGTGGCTCGCTTCCAACCTCTTCACCGGCATGCTCCTGGCGGGCATCCCGCTCGCCACACCGGCATTGGCCGATGATGTCGCGATACCGGATGCGCCGGCGGCGGCCGCGCAGCAGGGTGATGTCCAGTTGGCCCGGCTGAGCCCGGGCTTCCTTCGGGAAATGCCGGACAGGACCGTGCTGCCGCGCCCGCTGTCGGCCAGCGACGCGGACATGTACCGGCGCCTGTTTGCCCTGCAGGCGGAGGAGCGCTACGACATGGTCGACCGGCTGCTCCGGCTGGTCGACAACCGGATGCTGCAGGGCCACCTCCTGGCCGAGCGCTATCTCGATCACCGCGACTACAAGGCCAGCTTCGAGGAACTGGCCGAGTGGCTGGTGCGCTATGGCGATCAGCCGCGCGCGGAGCAGATCTACGCACTCGCAGCCAAGCGCCGCCCGGCCGACGCTGTGCTGCCCAAGCCATACGCCGCCCCCGCCATGGCCCAGGCCCAGCCCCGGCTGGTCGAGGACGGTGCCAGCTATGTCAGCAGTCTGGAGCGGCCGAAATCGGTGGCGCGCAAGGTCGCCAAGTGGCGGCGGCACATCCCGGAGCTGATCCGCAACGGCAAGCTGGACGAGGCCCGGGCGGAGCTGGCTCGGGCGGACGTGCTGCCGCTCCTGGATGCGGCGGAGT
>NZ_WUJP01001057.1 GCF_009806515.1 Geminicoccus flavidas
TCGATATCGCGCGCTGGCAGGTCGGCCGGGCACTCCTGGCGAATGGCGAGGCCAGGCAGGCCTACGCGCTGACCGGCCCAGCGGCGTTCCGCTCGGCCGCAGTCGTGCCGGCAATGGCCTGGACGGCCGGGCTATCTGCCTGGCGGGTGCGTGACTATCTGGGCGCCCAGCGCTTCTTCACCGAATTCGCCAACCGGCGGGGCTCCGTGCCGGCGGAGGCGGCGATGGGTGCCTTCTGGGCGGCCCGGGCCAGCCTGGCTGGCGACCGGCCGCAGTTCGTGCCGCGCTTCATGCGTTTGGCCGCCGCGGCTGGGGACAATTTCTATGGTCGGCTGGCCCGGGCGGTGCTGGGCGGGCCACTGCCCGGGCCAGCCACGGATGACGGGCTGAGCGACCGCGCGACCCTGACCCTGCTCAAATATGCGGGGGGCCGGCGGGCCCTGGCCCTGGCGCAGATCGGGCGGCCGGAACTGGTCGAGCTGGAGATTCGCGGCTTGGCCCGACGCCAGGACGACCCGCTCCTCGCCGAGGCGATCTGGAAGCTCACCGAGGCCATGGACCTCCCGCCCGCTGCCGCCGTGGCGGCGGGTCCAGAGGTCGAGCCGCCCGGCAGCGGCGACTATCCGGTGCCCAAGCTTCGGACCAGCCATTTCGTCCTGGACCGAGCCCTGGTGCTGGCGGTGATCCGCGCGGAGAGCGGCTTCGACCAGTTCGCGACCAGCCCCGTGGGTGCGCTCGGCCTGATGCAGATCATGCCGGCCACCGCGGCTGCTGTCGCCGAGCGCAAGGGCATCCTGCTGACCGATGGCGACCTGCATGATCCGCTCGTGAACCTGAAGCTCGGCCAGGGCTATCTCCAGTTCCTGATGGAGCAGAAGGAGATTGGGCCGAACCTGATCCTGCTGGCCGCCGCCTATAATGCCGGGCCTGGCCGGGTGGTCCAGTGGCTGGCGCGCGATCCGCAGGCCGACGATCCCCTCTACTTCCTGGAGAGCATCCCGCTGGTCGAGACCAGGAACTATGTGAAGAAGGTGCTGTCCGCCTACTGGGCCTACCAGGAGCGCTTCTCCCAGGCGACGACCTCGCTCGACGAGCTGCGCCTGGGCAGCTGGCCGACCTATCGGGCACGCGAGAGCAACCAGCGCACCGCTGCCAAGAGCTGAGGCGACCA
The DNA here is from genome assembly GCF_009806515.1 of Geminicoccus flavidas. Taxonomy (GTDB): domain Bacteria; phylum Pseudomonadota; class Alphaproteobacteria; order Geminicoccales; family Geminicoccaceae; genus Geminicoccus; species Geminicoccus flavidus. Next base: position 1,172 of record NZ_WUJP01001057.1, read on the forward strand.
TGTCCGGACGGATCGACGAGACGGCTTCCTTCCAGGCCTTGCGCATTGCACTGCTCACCGTGTCGGACAGCCGCGACCGGACGAGCGACCGTTCCGGCGACACGCTGGAGGAACGGGTGCGCGCGGCCGGCCATCAGCTCGTCGCGCGCACGCTGGTGCGGGACGACGCGGCGGAAATCGCGGCGCAGCTCCGGGCATGGATCGCGGATCCGGGCGTCGAGGTGGTCATCTCCACCGGCGGCACCGGGGTGACCGGCCGCGATGTCACACCCGAGGCGCTGGCCGACGTGGTCGAGAAGGACATCCCGGGCTTCGGCGAAATGTTCCGGATGATCTCCTACGGCAAGATCGGCACCTCCGCCCTGCAGAGCCGCGCCTGCGCCGGGGTGGCGAACGGCACCTACCTGTTCTGCCTGCCGGGCTCGCCCGGTGCCTGCCGCGACGGCTGGGACGAGATCCTGCGCTGGCAGCTCGACATCCGCCACCGCCCCTGCAACTTCGCCGAGCTCTTGCCACGCCTGCGCGAGCGCTGACTGGCTGGGCCGCCGGCCACCTTCCACACGGTGCTCATGGAACGGCACGAGGCGTACCGGCGGCTGCATGGGTCTGCGGTTGGTCGAGCCACCGGACTGGGCATGACAAAAGAGCGACGGGTTGCCCGTCGGTGAGGATGCCGCGTAGTGGGCTGCTCCGTCACGAAACCGCCCTGCCGCCCATCATCGCCATCAGGATGCTGACCCATCGGTCCTGCGACAGCTCAGCGGGCGGTGGCCCGTTCAGGCCTTTGCAGTAGCTCAGGCTGCATCCTGCCGTGCTGGCAGGAGACTGCACCAGCGGAGTACGGGACAGGACTGACAGACAGCAGACGCCGGCACCGCCCCCTCTTCTCCGGCAACCCTTCTTCGACGCGCCGCGTGCAGCCGGCGCCGCACCTTGGCAGGTGCCAGGGGGATAGCGCATGGGGGTTAGTCCCGTGCCTGCGATCCACGACGACTCGAACACTTCTCCGCCGCCCGCCGACGGTCCTGCGCCGTCATGACGGCCTGCGAATGGCCAACCGGACGTGTGATACCACCTCCCTGAAGTCCTGCCCTGCTCAGGCAGGGATAGGCGGTGAGGCTGGTGCGCCTGCCGG
>NZ_WUJP01000338.1 GCF_009806515.1 Geminicoccus flavidas
GCCACCCGCCCGGCAGATCCTGCCGACCACCGGCAAATCCTGCCGCGCAGAAATGGCCGGGCCTGGCGACCCTGATCCCGCCGGACGGGGTGGTCGGGGCGGCAGAGAGTGATCTTCCGGTTGCGCCGGTGCAGCGGGCGCGCGAGGGATGGGCCAGGGGTCGGGAGGAACCGGAATGCAGCGCGCCACGATCGGAATCGATGTCGGCACCTCGGCGGTCAAGGGCCTGCTGGTGGGCCCGGACGGCAGCGTGCTCGCCAGCGCGGTACGGGAATATCCCCTGCTCACGCCGGCACCCGGCTGGACCGAGCAGGAGCCGGAGGAGTGGTGGCGGGCGACGGTCCAGATCT
>NZ_WUJP01000347.1 GCF_009806515.1 Geminicoccus flavidas
GTAGCGCTCGGCGACCACCTGCCAGTTCACCACGTTCCACCAGGCTTCCAGATAGGCGGCGCGGCGGTTCTGGTACTTCAGGTAGTAGGCGTGCTCCCACACGTCGTTGCCGAACAGGACCCGCTCGCCGTCCATGAGCGGCGTGTCCTGGTTCGGCCGGCTGGTCAGCGCCAGCGCACCGTCGCCGGTGACGGTCACGAACACCCAGCCCGAGCCGAACTGGTCGGCGCCTGCCTTGTTGAACGCGGCCTTGAACGCCTCGAACCCGCCCAGGTCCCGGTCGATCGCCTCCGCCAGCTCGGCGGACGGCGCCCCGCCGCTGCCGCCCATCACCTGCCAGAACATGGTGTGGTTGGCATGGCCGCCGCCATTGTTGCGCACCGCCTTGCGCACGTCCTCCGGCACGCTGTCCAGCTTGGCCAGGATCTCGTGCAGCGGCTGCTTGGCCAGCTCGCCATGGCCGCTCACCGCCTGGTTCAGCTTCTCGACATAGCTGGCATGGTGCTTGTCGTGGTGCAGCTCCATGGTCTGCGCGTCGATGTGCGGCTCGTTCTGGTCATACTCGTAGGGCAGCGGCTCCAGCTTGAACGGCCCTTCCGCCGCCTGGGCGAAGGCGGGACGCCTGCCCAGCAGGCCGGTGCCGATCAGGCCGGTGCCGGCCAATCCGGCAAGGGCGAAGCGACGGGTCAGCATGGTCATGATCTCGCTCTTCTGGTGCGGCCCGTCGTGGGACGGGGCGGTTCCTAGGGGATCGGCGCCAGGACCGGCGCTCTCGACGCAACGGCCGGAGCCGGCCGGGGCTCCGGCTCGGCTTGCGCCTGCCTAAAACTGAGGCGGATTGGTGCAGTTTTCGACAGTCTGTTGGACAAGTGCGTTGAAATCGGGCAGCCAGCCGTGTCATTCGCGGCCATGCCCGCCGACCCCGCGTCGGTTCAGTTACCTTCACCTGGATTCATGATGTCCGAGGACAACCTGCTCGACCTCGCGCTCGTCCGCCTCGACGAGGCTGCCCGCCATCTCCCGATCGATCCCGACGTGATCGAGAAGCTGAAATACCCGCGCGAGACGACCAAGGCCCGGCTGATGATCCGCATGGACGACGGGTCGCGCAAATCCTTCATCGCCTGGCGCTGCCGCTACGACGACACGCGCGGCCCCACCAAGGGCGGCATCCGCTACCATCCGGACGCCAGCGAGGAGGAGGCCGAGGCGCTGGCCTTCTGGATGACCTTCAAGTGCGCGGTGATGAACCTGCCCTATGGCGGTGGCAAGGGCGCGGTGCGGGTCGATCCTCGCACCTTGTCCCGGAGCGAGTTGGAGCGGCTGTCTCGCGCCTACATCCAGGCGTTCGCCCGGATCCTCGGTCCCGACCGCGACATCCCGGCCCCCGACGTCTACACCAACTCAATGATCATGGGCTGGATGGCGGACGAGTACGCGCAGATCGTCGGCCAGGCCGCCCCTGCCGTCATCACTGGCAAGCCGCTGGCGCTGGGCGGCTCGGTCGGGCGTGACGACGCCACCGCCCGGGGCGGCTACTACCTCACCTGCCACCTGGCCGCCGAGATGGGCTTAGGGGAGCAGATGCGGGTGGCGATCCAGGGCTTCGGCAATGCCGGCCGGCACATCGCCCGCCTGCTCGCCGCGGACGGCCACAAGATCGTCGCGGTCTCGGATTCCGCCGGTGCGGTATTCGCCCATGACGGGCTGAACGTGGAGCGGCTGGAGGCGGCCAAGGCGGCCGGCCAGCCGGTCACCAGCACGGCGGGCGAGGACGGCCACCAGGAATGCCCGGCCAGCGAGATCATCGGCACGGACTGCGATCTCCTGGTGCCGGCGGCCCTGGAGAACATGATCCACGAGCGCAACGTGTCCAAGGTCCAGGCGCGCGTCGTGCTGGAGCTCGCCAACGGCCCGGTCACACCCGAGGCCGACCGGATCCTGGAGCGCAACGGCGTGATCGTGCTCCCCGACATCCTCGCCAATGCCGGTGGGGTGACCGTCTCCTATTTCGAGTGGGTGCAGAACCG
>NZ_WUJP01000348.1 GCF_009806515.1 Geminicoccus flavidas
GCAGGGCTATTACTGGGAGCTGGGCGAGGTCCATTCCCGGCTGCGCACCATCATGGAGCGCGAGGGCCGCGAGATCTGGCGCACCGCCCAGGAGAAGGGCGTCCCGATGCGCACGGCCGCCTACATCCACGCGCTGCGCCGGATCGCGGCTGCCATCGAGGCGCACGGGACCCAGAACTTCTTTTCGGCCGAGTGAGAGCCCAACGGCCGCGTGCTGCTCTCAGTGGCTTTCGCGTGGCACGGCGGCACCCCGGCAGCCCACCAGGAAGTCCAGGTCGGCTCCCCGGTCGGCCTGGAGCACATGGTCGACATAGAGCCTCTGGTAGCCTGAGCCCATCGCAGGCTCGGGTGCGGTCCAGACGGCACGGCGGCTGGCCAGCTCGGCCTCGTCCACCGCGAGATGCAGGCGCCGGGTGGCCACGTCCAACTCGATGGGATCGCCGTCCCGGACCAGGGCGATCGGCCCGCCGGCCGCCGCCTCGGGCGCGGTGTGCAGCACGACCGTGCCGAACGCCGTGCCGCTCATCCGGGCATCCGAAATCCGCACCATGTCGCGGATCCCCTGCTGCAGGAGCTTCTTCGGCAGCGCCATGTTGCCGACCTCGGCCATGCCCGGATAGCCCTTGGGCCCGCAGTTCTTCAGCACCATGACCGAGCTTGGATCGATCTCCAGCGCCGGATCGTCGACGCGGCGCTTGTAGTCGTCGATGTCCTCGAACACGACCGCCCGGCCGCGATGCTGCATCAGCTCCGGCGTCGCCGCGGACGGCTTGATGATCGCTCCGCCCGGCGCCAGGTTGCCGCGCAGCACGGCAATGCCGCCCTGGGCCGCCAGCGGGCGGTCGCGCGGCCGGATCACCTCGTCGTCGAACACCTGCGCGCTCGCGATGTTCTCGCCCAGCGTTCGGCCGCTGACCGTGAGCGCGTCCAGCTCCAGCAGGTCGGCGATCCGGCTCATCAAGGCCGGTAGCCCGCCGGCATAGCAGAAATCCTCCATCAGGAACCGGCCGGACGGCATCAGGTCGAGCAGGCAGGGCACGTCCCGGCCCAGCCTGTCCCAGTCCTCTAGGGTGAGATCCACGCCGACCCGCCCGGCGATCGCCAGCAGATGCACCACCGCGTTGGTCGAGCCGCCGATCGCACCATTGACCCGGATGGCATTGGCGAAGGCGGCTGGGGTCAGGATCCTCGACAGGCGCAGGTCGTCCACCACCATCTGCACGATCCGCCGCCCGGTCAGGTGGGCCAGCCGCGCCCGCCTGGCATCCACCGCCGGATAGGCCGCGTTCTCGCTGAGCGTGACGCCCAGAGCCTCGGCCATGCTCGCCATAGTGGACGCGGTGCCCATGGTCATGCAGTGGCCGGGCGAGCGGGACATGGCGCTCTCCGCTGACATGAACTCGCCCAGCGAGATCACGCCCGCGCGCACGTCCTCGGACAGCTTCCAGACGTCGGTGCCAGAGCCGATCGTGCGGCCGCGGTAATGGCCGTTCAGCATCGGCCCGCCCGAGAGCAGGATGGTGGGCAGGTCGCAGCTGGCCGCCCCCATCAGCAGGGCCGGCGTGGTCTTGTCGCAGCCGGCCAGCAGTACCACGCCGTCGATCGGGTTGCCGCGGATCGCCTCCTCCACGTCCATCGACGCCAGGTTGCGGAACAGCATGGCAGTCGGGCGCAGGTTGGATTCACCGCAGGAGAAGACCGGAAACTCGACCGGAAAGCCGCCCGCCTCGTAGACGCCCCGTTTCACATGCTCGACCAGGCCGCGGAAATGGGTGTTGCAGGGGGTGAGGTCGGAGGCGGTGTTGCAGATGCCGATCACCGGCCTCCCGTCGAACATCTCGTCGGGGTGGCCTTGGTTCTTCATCCAGCTCCGGTGGATGAAGCCGTCCTTGTCGAGCCCGCCGAACCAGGCGTGCGAGCGCAGCTTGCGCATCATCGTCCTTCCCCTGCCACCTGATCCTGGCCTGCCGCCCGGCTACGGCGGCCCGACATGATCCGGGCGAGATCGTCCTCGTTGTTGGCGAGCAGCCGGCGCATCGCCGCCCGCGCCTTGTCCGGCTCGCGAGCATGGATCGCCTCGGCCACCGCGCGATGCACCGCGAGATTGCGGGCGAACCCGCCCTGCGCCTGGATCGCCAGGTCGAAATTGGCCTGCAGCAGCACGGTGAACGCCGGCAGCAGGCTCATCGCCAGGCGGTGCCCCGACGCGGCGAACAGGCAGCGGTGGAAGCCGATATCGGCAGCCACCGCCCTCACCGGGTCGTCCCGATGCCGCTCCATGTCCTCCAGCGCCTCCATCAGGCGCAGGATCTCGACGGTGCCGCCCCGGCTGGCCGCCAGCGCCGCGACCTCCGGCTCGATCATGCTGCGCAAGGAGGCGATCTCGGCCAGCAGATCGTCGCGCAGCGCGTCGGCGGCCAGCGTCCAGGCCAGCACGTCCGGGTCCAGCAGGTTCCATGCAGCGGGCGGCTGCACGATCGTGCCGGCCCGCCTGCCGGTGCGCAGCAGCCCCTTGCCCACCAGCGTCTTGACCGCCTCGCGCACAAGGTTGCGGCTGACGCCGAGCGTGGCGGCAATGGCGGGCTCGACCGGCAAGGCCTTATCCGGCGGATGATCGCCCCGGACGATGGCCGTGCCGATCTGCCGGACCACCCGCTCGGTCAGGCTCTCGCGGGCCACGTTCCCGCCTTTTTTAGAACTTCCCGTAGCGCAGATAGGCCTCCTTGGGGTCGACCCCTTCCAGGATCGCCTTGCGCACCAGGTTCTCGGTCTGCACCACCTGTTCGACCCGGCCGACCACTTCCTCCGCCAGATCGCCCGGGATCACCACGATTCCGTCGATGTCGGCCAGGATATAGTCGCCGGTGGCGATCAGGACGCCGCCGATGGTGATGGGCTCGCCGAATGCCTCCGGCCGCCAGGCGGCGACGATGTCCCGCGGGCTCTGGAAGCTGGAGAAGACCGGGAAGCCGAACTTGCGGATGAAGGCGTTGTCCCGGCTGCCGCCGTCCACGATGTAGCCGCGAATCCCCCGGTGCTGCAGGGTCTCGGCCGAAAGCTCACCCATCAGGGCCCGGCCCTTGTCCTGCGGCTGGCAGACCACGACATGGCCCTTGGGGGCCACGCTCAGGAACTCGGTCCAGGCGAGCAGGCTCTCATGCGCGCCGATCCGGTCATCGGCCCGGCCGCGGAGCGTGAACACCCGGCCGGCCACACGCGTGTCCGGGTCGATCGCGCGGATCTCCGCCGGCAGCACGCAGTTCGGCCGCCCCATGTCGCGGAGCACGTCATAGATGGCACCGGAATAGCAGGCGTCCAGGCGCCGGGTCAGCTCATCGGTTGCGTCGGTCACATGCATACTCCCCTTGGGCCGCGTCTGTACCCGTTCTAGCGGCTTTTCATCGGGTCAAATAGTCCATATCACCCAATGATTATTTTGTGCCCGCTATACCGGCACCCGCGGGAACGCACGGTGGGCTCGCCGGTTGTGTCGCGGGGTTCGGGATATTGCTGTCAAGCATTAATAGGGAGTTGTTGGCCGTTCGTCTGTCCGGCCTGCAACATTCGATATAGCTGCGCAACGTATACCTTTGGTTATACAGCAGCGCGGAGAACATGTGGTCCGGTTGCATCTTTCCGGAAATTCACCCAAACCTGTCTTGTGCTGCTTCAGCAGTTCATTATGTGCTAGCCGCAGCGGCTTTGGCAGGCGGCGACGGGAACATCCCCCGCTGACCGCGCCTGTGCATGTTCTGCCGG
>NZ_WUJP01000349.1 GCF_009806515.1 Geminicoccus flavidas
TCCATATGTTCAGCTCGGACCCTCCGCCTCGGCGCCGGGGTATTTCTTGGAGAAGCTAGGATGAGTCAGTCGGTCCAGGAACATCGTCGGCGTCTGGCGGAGCGCGGGCTCAAGCGGGTCGAGCTCGCCGTGCCGGCGAGCGATGCGGAACTGGTCCGCCGCATCGCCAAGGTCCTCGTGAAGAATGATGCCTCGGCCCAGGAGTTGCGGACCGCCATCCAGCAGTCGGTGCCCGAGCAGCCGCGCATGAGCTTCAAGGAGTGGCTGGAATCCGACGACGAGTGAGCGGGTCGGCGCTGCGCCCGCCTCGTCAGCCGCGGCCACGGGCGGTCCGCCAGCGCTCAAACTCGGCACGGCTTTCGGGCGTGGCCGGATAAAGGCCCGGCAGCGGCCGGCCAGCCTTCACCTGCGCTTCCACGAACTCCTCGTACGCGGTGGCCGCGGCCGCCTCCACCGCGACCGCTGCCGCCAGCCCCTGCGGGATGCACACCACGCCCTCGCCGTCGCCCACCATGATGTCGCCTGGATAGACCGCGACATCCCCGCAGGCGATCGGCAGGCCGGTGTCGGCGGCGTGATGCCAGATCGGGCCGGTCGGCGCCGAGGGGCGCTGATGGTAGGCCGGGAAGCCCAGCGCCGCCACGGCCGGGCTGTCGCGGAAGCCGCCATCGGTCACCACGCCGGCGCAGCCGCGCACCATCAGGCGGCGCAGCAGGATGTCGCCGGCCGAGGCGCCCCGCGCGTCCTTGCGGCTGTCGATCACCAGCACATGGCCCTTGGGGCAGTGCTCTACCGCATGGCGCTGCGGGTGGCTGGGGTCGGCATAGGCATCCAGCACGTCCAGGTCCTCCCGCGACGGGATCATCCGCAGCGTGTAGGCCGGGCCCACCATGTGCGGCAGGCCGCTCGCGACCGGCTGGACGTTCTGCAGGAAGACGTTGCGCAGGCCGCGCTTGAACAGGACCGTCGTCAGCGTGGCGGTGCTCACCGTGCGCAGCAGTGCGCGGGTCGACTCGTCCAGGTCGTTCATGGCGCCAAATCTCCAACGGGAACCGGTCTCCGGCGAGGACCGGGTACCGGGCACGATCCTAGCTGCTCCGTTCGGCCTTGGCTGCCGCGGGATCGTGCCTGGTGGCCGCGGCCTTCGCACTGGCGGTACACGCCTCGGCCAGCGCGTCCACCAGCAGGCCTGGGTCGCCC
>NZ_WUJP01000350.1 GCF_009806515.1 Geminicoccus flavidas
CCTGCCATCGCCCGCGCTTCGATCGCCTCCGCCAGCGTCGCCACCCGGCGCAGGCCGAACGTCCCGGCCGTGCCGCGCAGCCGGTGCGCCTCCTTTGCCAGCGCATCCGGATCGTCCGCCAGGGCCCGCAGCCGCCCGCAGGCGGCCTCGGCACTGGCGATGCTGCGCGCCAGCATGCGCGCGAACGTTTCGGCCGGCATGCCCGCGGACATCGCATCGAGCCGGGCGCTGTCGAGTAGCGGCACCTCGTCCGTCGCCGCCGGCAGGGCTTCCGGCACGGCCGTCGGTCCGGCCGGCGCCAGGCTGCCGGACGCGACCGCCGCCAGGGCCGCGAACAGCTCGGACCACACCACCGGCTTGGTCAGGCAGCGGTTCATGCCGGTGCTGAGATAGCGCGCCCGCTCGCTGGCCATGACGTTGGCGGTGAGCGCCAGGATCGGCACCTGGGCCGCCGGCCCGTCCAGGCGGCGGATCCGCCGGGTCGCCTCCATCCCGTCCATCACCGGCATCTGCACGTCCATCAGTACCAGGTCGTAGCCGCCGCGGTTCACCATGCCCACGGCCTGGGCACCGTTCTCCGCTTGGTCGACCCGGTGGCCCTGCCGGCCGAGCATCTCGACCAGGAGCTCCCGGTTGACCGCGACGTCGTCCACCACCAGCACGCGCAGCGGCCGCACCTGGACGGGCGCGGTACTTTGCCGGATCGCCCCGGCCGAGCTCTGGCCCAGCGTCAGCGGCAGCTCGAACCAGAAGGTGCTGCCCTCGCCCGGCTGGCTGACCACGCCGATCCGGCCGTTCATGGCGCCGACCAGCCGCTTGCAGATCGCCAGCCCCAGGCCACTGCCGCCATAATGGCGCACGGTCGAGCTGTCCGCCTGGGTGAACGGCTCGAACAGGGCCGCCTGACGGTGGGCCGGGATGCCGATCCCGCTGTCCTCGACCGAGAAATGCAGCCAGTCTCCCCCATCCAGCCGGCGCTGCTCCACACCGACCCGGACCTGGCCGCTCGCGGTGAATTTCAGCGCGTTGGCCACCAGGTTGACCAGGACCTGGCGCAGCCGGGTCGGGTCGCCCTGGATCACCAGGTCCGCCGGCACCCGCACGTCCAGCTCCAGGCGCAGCCCGCGCTCCATGGCCTGGGGCATCATCAAGGAGCGGACCTGCTCCAGTATGTCGACCAGGGGCAGGTCGATCCGCTCCAGCTCCAGCCGCCCGGTCTCGATCCGGGAGAAGTCCAGGATATCGTTGATGATGCTGAGCAGGTGGCTGCCGGAGTTGCGGATCGTCGCCACGTAGTGGCGCTGCAGCGGGGTCAGGTCCTCCGCGGCCAGCAAGTCGCCCATGCCGAGCACGGCGGTCATCGGCGTGCGGATCTCGTGGCTCATCGCGGCCAGGAACTGCGACTTCGCCTGGCTGGCGGCCTCAGCCGTGGCGCGTGCCGTGCGCAGCTCCTCGTTCTGCGCCTGGAGCTGCTGCCTGATGGTGTGCAGCGCCTCCTCGCGGTGGCGCTGCTCGGTGACGTCGATGACATAGGCATAGACGTGGCGGCGGCCGCGCTCCACGTCGTCGACGGCCCAGCCGACCCGGTGGGCCCAGCGCTCGGCCCCGCTCGCCGGGTCGATGAAGCGCAGATCCAGCCGGTAGGGCTGCCCGTCCGCGATCAGCCGCTGCTCACGATAGCGGTAGAGCTCGAGATCGTCGGGGTGGATCGCCGCCTGCCAGGCGGCGAGGTCCAGCCGCGAGCCGCCGTCGCGCGGCAGGGCCAGCGTGTCCTCGCCCGCACCCAGCAGCTCGACGCCGCGCTCGTCGTAGCCGAACGGGCCGCCGCCGGCCACGCCGCGGCAGAAGACGATGCCTTGCAGGTTCTGCACCAGCGTGCCGAGCTGGCCTTCGGTCTCGCGCAGCCGCTGTGCTGCCCGCCATTCGAACGTGATGTCGCGGCCGACCCCCCGGTAGCAGAGGAGCCGGCCGTCCGGCCGCAGCACTGGCCGGCCGCTCACCAGGAAGATCCAGGTCTGGTCGGCCCGGTCGCGGATGGCATAGCGCAGGTCACGGAACGGCTGACGCCGGTCAAACGCGTCGCGCAGCCGCTCGCAGTCGTCAGGCAGGGGGCCGCCGCGGGCGATCCCATCCAGCCGGCGGCCGATCTGCTCGGTCGGGTCCAGGCCGGTGGCGGCGGCATAGCCCGGCGAGATCCACGCCATCCGCCCGGCGTCGTCGGTTTCCCACAGCCAGTCGGAGGACACCTCCAGGAACTGGTGTAGGCGGGTCTCGCTGTCCTTCAGTGCGCGCGAGAACTGCAGGCTGCCGAACGCCATGACCATCAGCAAGGCGATCGGTGCCGCGACCCCACCCAGGGTCGGGATCAGCCAGAGGAGCTGCTGGCGCCCCATCTGGCGCGGCTCCCAGGCCAGCCGGGCGACGATCCGGTCGTCCGGGCCGCGCAGCGCGATGCTGCTGCGCCCCTCCAGCGGCGTGTCCACGTCGACCAGGGTCAGCCGGTCCAGCCCGAGATCGTCCGCGATCGCCTGGAGCATCGTCTCGTCCAGCCGGGTGGCGAACAGGAGCACGGCGGGTGGACCGGGCGGCAGGGCCAATCCTTCCGCATCCTCCGGCACGACCGCGTTGGCCGCCGCGATCAGCGGGCCGCCCTGGCCCAGGATCACGCCGGCCACCGCCGGGTCAGCATGGGTGCGGTTCTGCCGGGCCAGCTCGATCAGCCCGGTGGCACCGTCGCCTAGCGCTCGGGCGACCGCCGGGGCGCCGAACTTGCCGTCGAGCTGGCCAAAGCGCGGGCGGCCTGCCTCATCCACCAGCAGGCTCATCGGGTAGCCGAGGCTGGTCCAGACGGTAGGCCCGATATTGGCCTCGGCCCAGGCGCGGTCGGGCGCCAAGACCAGCCTGACTAAAGCGTCGTCCCAGGCCGCATAGTCATGGACGTTGGAAGCGAGCTGCGCCTGCAGGTTGTCGATCCTTGCTGCGGCGATGCGTTCCTCGCGCTGCCGCTCGGCCGCGTCCTGGCGGAGGTTGCCCAGCAGCAGGGTGACTGCCAGCACGAGCAGCAGAGCCAGCACCAGGACCGAGACGACCAGCATCAGGACGGCGCCGCGCGACACACGGCGATGCCAGTTCCGCAAGGGCAGGAACACGGCTGCGGTGGCCGATGGCGCGGCCGCGGCCCCATTCAGTTCCTCGACCGGCTCCGGCACGTCAGCCGCTTCGCCCGGCGCGGCGTCGCTCAGCCCCGCCCCCGGCAGCACGCCAGTCTGTCCACGTCACTTCCCGGCAATCCTCAGAACGTCACTCTGCACTCATGTCGATATACCGGTAAGTCGCGATCCAGGTCCCCTGATTATCTTGTAAATTTCCGATGAACGGCAGCACTTGCCGCAGAAGAAGTGTCCAGTGTCGTCGGGAAAGCGCAGGGTCCGGCGGCTCAGCCGCGCGTGGCACCGCGGAACAGGATCAGCGGCTCGCCTTCGCCGCGGCTGGTGGCGGCCACCACCAGGCCCAACACGATCGCGACCTGCCCCCGGTCGATCACCTCGCTCACCTGGCAGTCGAAGGCAGCCAGCGCCGTCCGCAGCACCGGGGCACCGCTGACCAGCGTGGTCCACTCGCCCAGGGCGAACCGGGCAGCGCCCTTGATGCCGCTGCGGCCGCCGAATGCGTCTGCGATCGCCCGGGCATCCGCGGGCAGGAAGTTCACCGCGAACCGGCCCCGCTTGATCACTTCCGCACAGGCGCTGGTCCGCCGGTCGATCGATACCAGCAAGGTCGGCGGTTCGGCACTCACATGGGCGGCCGAGAGCCCCAGGAAGCCGGCCGGCCCGTCCCGGCCGTCGACCGTCACCACGGTGGCGCCGATCGCGCGCTCGGCCAGGCAGCGCCAGAAGGTCTTGGCGTCGATCGTCATCCGCGGGCTCCTCCCTCTCCGGGCCGACCAGGGCCTGGCCGCCCGCGCTGCGTGGCAGCCAGCCGGGCAACGGCGGTGCCAAAAAAAGTGGCCGGATCGAGACGATCCGGCCGAGTAGATCAGGGAGGTAAACGCCTGGAACGAACCGAAGTCCGTCGAGGAACCGGCTGTCGCCGGATCCACCGGAGGAGAGCAAGCTCGACCCTCCGAGCCGTCGGCACATCCAGGAAGTGCGCCGGCGACAGGTTCCATGTGGGCAGGCGGCGAAACTTTTCACCACACACCAACGAGGAGGACCCATGCAGTAAGCGCATGTGCCCCGCTCGGGTTCCCGCCTCATTTTGCGCTGCTTGCCGCAGGCGGCTGCGGGTTGTTGGCCGGGTTGGTGTCGTAATGCGCGATCCGCAGGATCGGCCCCGTCCCTTCCAGCGGGCGGAGCTCCGCCAGCAGCGCTTCGGCCACCGCCGCGGGATAGGTCTCCTCGCCGCGCACCTGGATCGAGAAGGAGCGGAGGAACTTTTCGCGCTTGGCCGGGTCGTTCAGGGTGGCCTCGGTCCAGGCCAGGAGTGGATAGCCCTGCCCGCCATGCGCCCGCGCCTCCTCCACATAACCGACGAACGCGTCGAACTGGCAGCGAAGGCGCGCCTCGTGGCGGCGGAGGATCTCCGGCAAAGGGGCCAGCAGGGCATCCTCCGGGTCCAGTCGCGCCCGCTCCGCCAGCCCGTCGGGCAGGTCGATGCGAAGCTGGTGGCGCCAGTGGGGCTCGGTCATGGCACGCCTTCTCCCGTTGGTCCGCCCGGGCCGGCCGGGTGGGCGCCATGCTGACCGATCCGCCACTGATCGTCACGCTCGCGATCGACGAGGCGGCCTTCCTGGTGCTGGACGGGCTGCGCCGGCGGCACTTCCCGCCCCTGCGCAACCTGGTGCCGGCCCATGTCACGCTGTTCCACCGGCTGCCGGGCAGCGCCGAGGCGGCGATCCGTGCCGAACTCACCGCTGCTTGCCGCGACCGGCAGCCCTTCGCCCTGACGGGCGGCCAGCCGCGCCTGCTCGGCCGCGGCGTGGCCCTGGCATATGTCTCCCCCGAGCTGCAGGACCTGCGGGGCCGCCTCGCGGCGAGCTTCCTGCCGCTGCTGTCGGCCCAGGACCGGCAGTCCTACCGGCCCCACGTCACCATCCAGAACAAGGTGGCACCTGACTTGGCCAGGGCGCTGGCCCTGGAGCTGGAATCCTGCCCGCGGCAGCCCACCATCACGGCGACCGGACTGCTGCTCTGGCGCTATCTGGAGGGGCCCTGGCAGCCGGTGGCCGCCTTCCCGTTCACTGGTGCTGCCGGTGCTGCGAGGTTTCCCCCGCGACCACAGCACCCTACATCTGGTCCTGGCAATGGGGAGCCGGGGTGAGCATGCAGAGTGTGGTGATCGCAGCCGACGAGCGGGTGCTGGTGGGCAGCGAGCTGCCGCATGCCGACCGCGAAGCGCTGCGCCTGGCGGTGCGCAGCCTGGAAGGCCCGAGCTTCGCCGCGAAACTCTCGGACCTGGCGGGGCGGCCGATCGAGCTGCTCGGCCGCGCCTTGCCCGAGCGTGTCGCAGGAATGGTCTCGGAAGCCACCGCCTCGACCCTGCGCCAGGCGCTGCGCCTGGTGCTGCTCACCGTCCCGAAGGACCGGCCGGACCCGCAGACCCGCACCCACCGAGCGCTGGCGACGCTCACGGGCGCCATGGGCGGCGCGTTCGGCGTGGCGGCCCTGCCGGTCGAGCTGCCGGTTTCGACCACCATCATGCTGCGGGCGATCGCGCGGATCGCGCAGAGCGAGGGCGAGGACCTCCGTGACCCGGAGGCGGCACTGGCCTGCCTGCAGGTGTTCGCGCTTGCCGGGCGGACCGGCCACCTGCACGAGAGCGGCTATTTCGCGGCCCGAGCCGCCATGGCCCGCTCGGTGATCCATGCGGCGCGGCAGATCGCCGAGCGCGGGCTGATCGACGAGACCAGCTCGGCCATGGTCCGCCTGCTGGCCCAGATCGGCGCCCGGTTCGGCGTCACCGTGTCGCAAAAGGCCGCGGCCCAGGCGGTGCCGGTGCTGGGTGCGGTGAGCGGCGCCGCGATCAACGCGGCCTTCACCCATTACTTCCAGTCGCTCGCCAAGGGCCATTTCACCGTGCGCCGGCTGGAGCGCCGGCATGGCAAGGCCGTGGTGCGCCGAGCCTATGAGCAGATCATGCGCGAGGAAGGGCTGGCGGGCCGGCCCACCCCCTAGGCAGGCTCCGCTCGGATTTCTCCGGGCTCACCGAACCCGATCGTGATATGCTCGCTGGCGGTGTAGCGCGCCCGACGAGGGTCATGCCACGCCCACCGGAAAGACCAGGTCATGCGAACCAGCGGCAACAGGATCCGCCACGGCTTAACGCTTGGTCATCCGCAACATGAAACTCGACCAGTCGGTACCGGAGACATGCTGACATGTGATTTTGGAGGAATGTCATGAAGTTTCACTCCATGATCATCGGCGCTTTCGGCGCTCTTGCGATGCAATTCTACGGCCTGCCTGCCGACGCGCAGGCGCTGGAGCCGTACCAGGCCATGGCCGCCATCGGCAATTCGACGACCTGCCCCAATCGTCAGTGCATCCTCGAATTCCCGCCAGTACCGGCCGGCAAGCGGCTGGTGCTCACCAGCGTTTCCGCGCAGCTCGGTCCCGCCGCGGACCAGCTCGTCCTGGAAGGCAACGGCGTCAGCTACTTTGTGCCGCTGTCCCATCCCGACCTGGGCTATCTCTCCGCCCCAGTGACCCTCTATTTCGACGCCATGACCAAGCCCACGGCCCGCATCTTCGCGCCGAACCTCACCCAGGCGACCTCGCTGATCGTCACCCTCGTGGGCCATCTTCTCGACCGAGAGCAACCAGAGTAGCGCCCGACATGCCGCCGGTGACAACAGGCGCATCGGCGGCCTGCGGCCAGGACGGCTCGAATTTTCCAAGATCTCTTGCCGGATGCCCGCCGGCTCCAGAAGCGGCCAGACAACCGCCCCCATCGAAGCATCGACATCGTTCGCGGGAATGGTGGAGCCGAACGGGATCGAACCGTCGACCTCTTGAATGCCATTCAAGCGCTCTCCCAGCTGAGCTACGGCCCCGCCCGTCGAACGACGAAGCGCGAGATAGGCGAGCGGCGCGCGGCTGGCAAGAGCCAAATGCACGCCACACTCGCCATCCGCGTCAGCGGCTCTCCTCGTCCTCGTCGCGCCCGCCCTCGATCACGTCGGACATGTCGTCCTCGTCGCCGAGCTCCTCGACGTCCTCGATCAGTGCGTCGTCCTCCTCGTCCTCGTCCGTTTCGGCCGGCACGTCCTCGGCGTCGTCGTCCTCGCCCTCGACCAGCACCTCATCGTCGCTGACCTCGTCGAGCACCTCGACATCCTCGTCCTCGGTCTCAGCGGCGCCCTTGGCCGTCACGAGATCCTCGTCATCGACCGCCGCGGCACGGGCAGGCCGCGCCTTCCGCACCCGGCTGGCGACCTCGACGTCATAGGGCGTGCCGCAGCTCGGGCAGACGATCGGGGAATTGTTGAGATCGTAGAAGCGCGCGCCGCAGTTCAGGCAGATTCGCTTCGCGCCCCATTCGGGCTTGGCCATCGGGGGGCCTCCGGAGACAGGATGTAGGGAGAACTCGGGCGCGATTGCCACGAGCCACCACCTCTGTCAAAAATCATTTCGCGCGCGCCCGGCGCCGCGCCACGATGATTCACGTCCGGTCCCAGCCGACCGGCAGCTCGAACGGATCCTTTCCCGATGCAGCTTCAGGCGGCCCGTTCCGGCGCGCTGACAGGCACCGTGCGCGTGCCCGGCGACAAGTCGATCTCGCACCGCTCCTTGATGTTCGCGGCACTCGCGGTCGGCCAGAGCCGGATCGAGGGCCTGCTCGAGGGCGAGGACGTGCTCGCCACCGCCCAGGCCCTGCAACGGCTGGGGGTCGAGGTCGCCCGTACCGGCGCGGGCGCCTGGACCGTCCATGGTGTGGGCGTCGGCGGCCTGGCCGAGCCCGCAGACGTGCTGGACATGGGCAATGCCGGGACCGGGGCCAGACTGATGATGGGCCTCCTGGCCGGCCACCCGTTCACCAGCATCATGACCGGCGATGGCTCCTTGCGCTCGCGGCCGATGGCGCGGGTGATGACCCCGCTGACGCAGATGGGGGCCAGCTTCGTCGGCCGCTCGGGCAACCGGCTACCCGCGGCCATCACCGGCCGGCGCGACCTGCTGCCGCTCACCTATGCGAGCCCGGTGGCGAGTGCCCAGGTGAAGTCGGCGATCCTGCTGGCGGGTCTCCATGCCCAGGGCATCACCAGCGTCACCGAGCCCTTGGCGTCCCGCGACCATACCGAGCGGATGCTGGCCCACATGGGTGCCACGGTCGAAAGCGAGCCGGATGGCGCAGGCGGGCTCACCGTGCGGATCACCGGGCGGCCCGAGCTGCGGCCGGCCTCGTTCCAGGTGCCGGCCGACCCGTCCTCGGCCGCCTTCCCGGTGGCCGCCGCCGCCGCCATCCCGGGCAGCCGGGTGCTGGTGGAGGCGGTGTGTGTGAACCCGTTGCGCATCGGCCTGTTCACCACGCTGGAGGAGATGGGTGCGAAGATCACCCGGCAGAACCAGCGCGAGGTTGGCGGCGAGGTGGTGGCCGACCTGCTGGTCGAAGGTGGCCCGCTCCAGGGTGTGGACGTGCCGGCCGGCCGGGCGCCGTCCATGATCGACGAGTACCCGGTGCTCTCGGTGGTGGCGGCCCTGGCCCGAGGCACCACCAGGATGCGCGGCTTGGCCGAGCTGCGGGTCAAGGAAAGCGACCGGCTGGCCACCATGGCGGAGGGGCTTGCCGCCTGCGGGGCGAAGGTCGAGATCGAGGGCGACGACCTGATCGTGCACGGCACGGGCGGGGCGGGTCTCGCCGGCGGTGTGACGATCAACGCGAAGCTCGACCACCGCATCGCCATGAGCTTCCTGGTGCTGGGCAGCCTGGCCCTGGAGCCGGTGTGCGTCGAGGGTGCCGAAGCGATCTTCACGAGCTTCCCGGGCTTCGTGCAGCTCATGAACGGCCTCGGCACCAAGATCACGGAGGAACTGGCGTGAGCACGCTCATGATCGCGGTGGACGGCCCGGCGGCCTCGGGCAAGAGCACGCTCGCTCGGCGCCTAGCCCGGCAGTTCGGCCTGGAGTTCCTGGACACTGGCCTGCTCTACCGCGCCCTGGCCCGCCGGCTGATTGATGCTGGCCAGGACCTGGACGATGCCCAGGCGGCAGCCGCGATGGCGCGGCGGATCACGGTGGCCGACACCTGTCGCGACGACCTGCGTGCCGAGGAGGTCGGCAACGGTGCCTCGAGGGTCGCGGCCTTCCCGGCGGTGCGCGCGGCCCTGCTGGAAGCCCAGCGCCGCTTTGCTGCCACCCCGCCGGGCGCGGTGCTGGCCGGCCGGGACATCGGCACGGTGGTCTGCCCTGATGCCACTGTGAAGCTCTGGGTGACCGCGAGCGTCGAGGAACGGGCGTTTCGCCGCCATGCGGAGTTGCAAAGGCGTGGCGAGAACGCTAGCTTTCCAGCTGTGCTGGAAGAAATGCGTGAGCGTGATCGTCGCGACGGGGGTCGGGCGGTCGCGCCCATGGTCGTTGCGCCGGACGCTCGGGTTCTCGACAATACCGACATGGATCCCGAAGCCGCCTTTTGGGCGGCGGTCGCCATGGTCGAGGAGGCCCGGGCCTTGAGCGCCTGACGGTTTCGCAGCATCTCGTCATCGCCACCTCGAGCCCGGTGCCGCCCGCGGCAGCCGGTTTATCCCGGAGTTTTCATGCAAGAACTCGCCACCGCCTCCTCCGCCGCCCGCGAGGACTTCGCTGCGATGCTCGACGAGAGCTTCGGCCGCAGCGATCGTCTGGAAGGTTCGGTCGTCAAGGGCCGGATCATCGCGATCGACGGCGACGAGGCCATCGTCGACGTGGGACTGAAGGCCGAAGGCCGCGTCTCGCTCAAGGAGTTCTCCACCCAGGGCCAGCCGCCCGAGGTGAACGTCGGCGATCAGGTCGACATCTATGTCGAGCGGTTCGAGAACAAGAACGGCGAGGCCGTCCTCAGCCGTGACAAGGCGCGCCGTGAGGAGAGCTGGAATCGGCTGGAAGCGGCGTTCACCGCCGAGCAGAAGGTTGAGGGCCACATCTTCGGCCGGGTCAAGGGCGGCTTCGCCGTCGATCTGGGCGGTGCTGTGGCGTTCCTGCCGGGCTCGCAGGTCGACATCCGCCCGGTGCGCGAGGTCGGCCACCTGGTCGGCAAGCCCGAGCCGTTCCTGATCCTCAAGATGGACCGCCGCCGCGGCAACATCGTCGTGTCGCGCCGCGCCGTGCTCGAGGAGAGCCGGGCCGAGCAGCGCAACGAGCTGCTGGCCAACCTGCGCGAAGGCCAGATCATCGACGGCGTGGTCAAGAACATCACCGATTACGGTGCGTTCGTCGACCTGGGCGGCCTAGACGGCCTGCTGCACGTCACCGACATCAGCTGGAAGCGCGTGGCGCACCCGACCGACGTTCTCCAGGTCGGCCAGAACGTCCGCGTCCAGGTGATCCGCTTCAACCGCGAGACCCAGCGCATCAGCCTCGGCATGAAGCAGCTCGAGGCGGATCCGTGGGAAGGCGTCGAGGCCAAGTACCCGGTGGGTGCGAAGTATACCGGTCGCGTCACCAACATCACCGACTACGGCGCCTTCGTGGAGCTGGAGCCCGGTGTGGAAGGCCTGGTCCACGTCTCCGAGATGAGCTGGACCAAGAAGAACATCCACCCCGGCAAGATCGTCTCCACCTCCCAGGAGGTCGAGGTGATGGTGCTGGAGGTCGATGCCGACAAGCGCCGCATCTCGCTGGGCCTCAAGCAGGTCATGCAGAACCCGTGGGAGAGCTTCGCCGAGAAGTATCCGGCGGGCACGATCGTCGAAGGCGAGGTCAAGAACATCACCGAGTTCGGCGTGTTCCTGGGCCTCGACGAGGACATCGACGGCATGGTGCACCTCACCGACCTGTCCTGGGAGCTGGACGGCGAGCAGGCCGCGCAGCAGTACAAGAAGGGCGACATGGTGAAGGCCGTCGTCCTCGAGGTGGACATCGAGAAGGAGCGCATCTCGCTGGGCGTCAAGCAGCTGGCGGGTGACCCCTTCAAGGAAGCCATTGCCGGCGTGAAGAAGGGCGACCGCGTCACCTGCACGGTCAAGGAAGTCACCGTGGGCGGGCTCGAGGTCGAGACCAGCGGCGGTGCGCCGGGCTTCATCCGCAAGATGGAGCTGTCCCGCGACCGGCAGGACCAGCGCCCGGACCGCTTCGCGGTCGGCGAGAAGGTTGATGCCCGCGTCCAGGCGGTCGACCTGCAGTCGCGCAAGCTGCAGCTCTCGATCAAGGCGCTGGAGCTGGCCGACGAGAAGCAGGCCATGGCCGAGTACGGCTCGTCCGACAGCGGCGCCTCCCTGGGCGACATCCTGGGTGCCGCCCTGCGGCGCAAGCAGCAGGAGGAGCAGAGCGCCGACGGCGAGTGATCGCCCGGCGTCCCTTGCCCGATCGAACTGAGAAGGGGTGGCTTCGGCCACCCCTTTTCCGTTGAGGTTCAGCCCAACTCGCCGGAAGAATCGAGCAGCCCGCGCACCACGTCGGGCAGGACCTCGGCCCCGCCACCAGCGCCTCGGGCGCGGTGTACTCCGCCGGATTGTGGCTGATCCCGTCCCGGCTCGGCACGAAGATCATGGCGCTGGGGCAGATCCGGGCCAGCATCTGCGCATCATGGCCGGCACCCGACGTCATCCGGCGCACCGGCAGCCCACGCTTTGCCGCCGCCTGCTCGATCCGCGCCACCAGTGCCGCGTCGAAGCGCACCGGCTGGAACCGTGCCAGCCGCTCCGTGGCGATCGCCACCCCTTCCTCGGCCGCCACCTCTGCCACCAGGCCTGCCAGTGCCGCCTCGGCCGCCGCCAGCCTCCCTTCGTCCGGATCGCGCAGGTCGACGGTCAGCACCGCGGGACCAGGAATCACGTTGATCGCGTCCGGCTCCAGCCGCAGGGAGCCCACGGTCGCGACCGTGTCACCTTTGGCCAGCGCCCGCAGCCCCGTGACGCTCCTGGCCGCGGCATGGCCGGCATCCTGGCGCAGCGCCATGGGCGTGGTGCCGGCATGGTTGGCCCGGCCCTCGATCCGTAGGCGCTACCAGGAAATGCCCTGCAGCTCCTCCACCGCGCCGATCACGGCACCGTCCCGCTCCAGGACTGGCCCCTGCTCGACATGCAGCTCCAGAGGCGGCGGGCCGGATCGTGCCCGGCGCCATGCTGCCGGCGTAGCCGATCCGCCGCAGTTCCTCGCCCAGCACCGTCCCGTCCGTGCCGACGCTGGCCAGCGCCTCGGTCAAGTCCAGCCCGCCGGCATGAACCAGCGAGCCCATCATGTCCGGGGCGAAGCGCACGCCTTCCTCATTGGTGAAGGCCGCCACCACCAGAGGCCGGGCCGGTACTAGTCCCTCGGCGCGCAGCGCCTCGACCACGGCGAGACCGGCCAGCACCCCGTAGCAGCCGTCATAGATCCCGGCATCGATCACCGTGTCGATATGCGAGCCGACCATGAGGGGCTGGCCGGCACCTGACTGCCAGATGCCGAACAGATTGCCGATCGCGTCCACCGCGACCTCCAGCCCCGCCGCCCGCAGCCATTGGGCCAGCAGGTCGCGCCCGGCCCGGTCGGCATCGCTGACAGCCAGCCGCACCAGCCGACCGCCCTCGTCCCGGCCGATCTCGCCCAGTTCCTGCAGGCGGGCCAGCAGCACTTCCGCGTCGATCCCGGCACTCACGCCACCAGTTCCCGGTAGCGGGCCGGATCGGTGGCACCCTCGGTGACGAACAGGAGCACGCGGGACTGTCCGTCCAGGCCCAGCGCCGCCCGCATCCCGCCATCCTCCGCCGCGCGCAGGAGGCCGGCCAGCCCGGCGGCACCGCTCTCGCCCGCCGTCACCGCCTGGTCCGCCCCGCCAGGACGGGCCAGGCAGCGCATCGCCGCCACCGCGTCCGGCTCATCGACCGTCATGAAGGCGTCGGCGGAGCGCGCCAGCACCCGCCAAGCGATGCGCGAGGCTTCCTGGCATTCCAGCATCGCCATCACGGTCGGCTCGCCATGCGGCAGGCGCACGACCTCCCCGGCCTCGGCGGCCGCCAGCACACAGGCGGCCCTGGCCGGCTCGACCACCACGATCCGCGGCCGGTCCGCCTCCCCCAGGACCAGGCGGCAATAGGCGGCCACGGCGGCCGCGACGCCGCCCACCCCGGCCTGGATGAAGACATGGGTGGGCGGCCGGGCGACCTGGCCCAGCGCCTCGCTCACCATCCTCGTGTAGCCCTGCATCACCAGGGCCGGGATCCGCTCATAGCCGGGCCAGGACGTGTCGGAGACGACCGTCCAGCCGTGCTCCGCGCAGACCCGCGCCGCCTCGGCCACCGAATCGTCATAGCTGCCCTCGACCCTGACGACCTCCGCACCATAGGCCGCGATGGCGTTGACCCGGCCGGCGCTGACGCCGCCATGAACGAAGATGACGGCCTTCGCCCCCACCAGCTGCGCACCCCAGGCGACCGAGCGGCCGTGATTGCCGTCGGTGGCGCAGCCGAAGGTCAGGCCTCCAGCGACCGTCCGCACCTCCGGCTGGCCCAGATCGGCGAAGCCCAACGACCGCCCCAGCTGCCGGGTCGCCTCCTCGCGCACGAGGGTCGCGACCGCACAGGCGCCGCCCAACGCCTTGAAGCTGCCCAGCCCCAGGCGCCCGCCCTCGTCCTTCACCAGCACCGCACCCAGGTCCAGGCGCCGGGCCAGGGCCGGCAGGCTGACCAGCCGCGTGGCATGGGCAGCCCCCACATGGTTCAGGAATTCCCCCACCTCGCTGAGGCCGTCCGTGCCCAGCATCGCCTGGTCCGCCGGCGCCAGCGTCGAGCCGAACTCCGGAAGATCGTTCAACCGCATCATCTGCCTCTCCTTTTCGGAGGTCATGGATATTGCGTCTCGCACGAGAAATGCGCCCTGATCCGCGGGCCTCGATGCAACATTGTTGCAGGATCATCCGCCCCATGGCCGATTCCACCCTCGACCGTTTCGATCGCGCGATCCTGGCGATCCTCCAGGAGGACAACACCACGCCGCAGCGCCGGATCGGCGAACTGGTGCATCTGTCCACCGCCGCGGTGCAGCGGCGGATCCGGCGACTGGAGCAGACCGGCGTGATCCAGGCGAACACGGCGCAGCTCGACCCGGCCAGGCTCGGCCGCGCCATCACCCTGATCGTGGAGATCTCCGTCGAGAGTGAGCGGTTGGACCTGCTGGACGCGACCCGCGCGCGGTTGGCCGCCGCCCCGGAGGTCCAGCAGTGCTACTACGTCACCGGTGCCAGCGACTTCGTGCTGATCGTGACGGTCACGACCATGGCCGAGTACCAGGCGCTGACCCGCCGGCTGTTCTTCGCCGACGGCAACGTGAAGAGCTTTCGTACTCATGTGGTGATGGACCGGATCAAGACCGGCACCCGGATCCCGGTCGACTGACCCGGCCGGACGACCAGGCTCCCGCTGGGCCGGCCAGGCCTGCTGGCTCCTGATCATTGGTCCCATCTGCTGTGCATGGCACAGATGGAGAGGAACGCCATAAGTCAAATGCGCTAGCGTACCAATGCAGTTGAGTGCATAGTCTGTATCTATACAGAGGCACCGCGACTCACGCCAAGGCGCTCCGGCAGATGGGTTATCAATCATGAAACCCGATGGATCTGCTTTGATCTCTTTATCACAATGCACCACCGCCGTCGGACGTGACACTATTTTATTTTTGGGTCTAGGAGCAATTTCGGTCCTGAAGGGACTGAATTGGGCACTCGCACCAGAGGGATCATATCTCTACTATATCGACTACCGGTTCGGCTTCCTCATGCGAGGACTGGTCGGGCAAATCTTCTCGCCGTTCCTGGCAAGGTTGCCGCACAGCGCGCACGAAAAGGTCTTCCTCGCCTGGCACTTCCTGACGCTCACGGTTCTGCTTGTCCTGCTGGTTCGGCTCGCTGCACAGACGGTCGCCCAAAGCCGGCGTGTAGATGTGCTGGCAATGGCGGCCCTCCTGTTCTGTTCCCCCTTTCTGGCATCGCTCGCCTATTTCACCGCGGCACCGGACATTCTGCTCTGCCTGCTCACGCTCGGCGTGGTTGCCGCCATCCGAGCCAGACGCTTCCTGCTCGCATGGCTCATCTTCCTGGTGGGTGTGCTCATCCATCAGCTGATGGTCTTCATCGCCCTGCCCCTGATGGTTCTCTTCAGCATGATTGGCGATGAGCTGCGAACTCGTGCAGTAGCTGGTTCGCTCGCGATCGGCCTTGCCGCATGCCTCGTCATCCTCATGGCACCTGCACCGGACCCGCGCCTGATCCGCGTGTTCATCGACCAGGGCATATCCCCCGAGGGGGCCCGCGATCTCTATGACTTTCAGCTCAGCCAGGAACTGGTCGAGATATCGAGCGTCATGGCCGGCTGGTGGCTGAAGGGGTTCATCAATGGCATGATCGCGGTTGCTTATGGCGCACTGCCCGGGGTGGCAATCCTGGGTGGCTGCCTGGTCTTGCTCAGGGCTTCCATTCAGGCGGTCGTTCCGCTGCCCTTGCTTCGTCCCGGCAGGCCCAGAGCGATCCTGACAGCCATTCTTGTTCTCGGTGTCGGCCTCAGCCCGCTACTGGTGCTGGCAATGGCCTGGGACCTGTCGCGGTTTGCCGCCTTGTGCCCGTTCACTGCCTTTCTGGTGGCGGTCGCGCTGGTAGGTTTCGACCGAAGACAGCTGAATCAATCTGGCCCCAGCCTCCTCGCCTTGACCTGCATTGTTCTGGCAGTCGCTTACCTGTGCCTGCCGTTCCTGGGCCTCTGGTTCGGTGGCTGGAAGCTGAACGCCGACAGGCCCTTCATCCGGGACCCGATCCTGGCGCTCGAGCCGATGCGGACCGCCATCGAGAGTTTCTTGAGATTCTACGATCGCAACGTGCCTTGAAGGAGGCCGTCAGGCTTGCCGTCGTCCGGGAGTGTGGCGACGGCGAATAGCCCGTATGAAGGAGCTCTGAGGCTCCCTTTTGCAGCGCTACCTGACTTGTCCTCCGCATCGGCCCGGTTGCTCAGGTGCAGGATGACGGTCCGCTCGTCGGCCAGCGAGCCCGGGCCGGTCCTGGCCAGGCGCGACAGGCTCACCGAGCCGCGCACGTCGCCGCCGATCGCGAGCACATGGTCCGGTCGCACGCTCACTACCACCTGGGCAATGGCGGAAGGCTCGTCTGCCAGGGCAGTCCCCTCGCCGCCATCCAGCAGGCGGCAGCGGGTCAGGATCACGTCGCCGATCTCCACGACCCGCTCACCCTGCCCGATAGCCCCAGAATGGCGCGCTCGCCTCGCCCCGCCGCCGCTTGGCGAAGGCATCCCGGCCATAGTCGTGGTGGCGGCCGCTGAAGGCGAAGCGGTGGTAGGCGGGGACAGTCACCGCGGCGTTGCGGACCATGAAGGACAGTGCCGCCGCGGACCAGCCCGACCCGCCCGCCCTGCCCTCGCCGAGGCTGCGCCACATCTCCTCGACATGGCCAGCGAACGGGGCGTGGTCCGCCTTGCCCAGCCCCTGTGCAAAGCGCAGCCATTCCCGTACCGCCTGGGCGACCACGGCCTCGCGCCCGGCCGTCACTGGCCGACGCAGGGTTGATCGCCCCTCCTGCTCGGCAGGCGCCACGCCCGCGAGGTCGCGGCCACCCGCCCGTGCCACCACGCGCGCCCAGCCCGGTGCATCCGCCTGGCCCAGCAGTTCGACCGGCTGCCCGAGATGAAGGATGCTCAGCCGTGAGCATGGCGCCACCGCCGGTTGCGCGCACAAGTTCAGCGTCTCGACATCCACGTAGCGGAGCATGGTCGTGCCTTCTTGGCATGGCCGATCGAGGGGTCGGGAGCCAGTCTAGGGGGTGGTCCCCCGGCTGCTGTGACGGGAGTCACGAAGCCGCTGACCCGAGAGGTACACAAGTGCGCATCATGCCCGATTGGCCGACATGGCTGTTCCGGACGCCATCCACCAACGCGCGGCTTGTTCCGCTCCAGGCAGGAGATTACGGTCCCGCGCGCGACATCGAACCAAGTCCCGTCGGGAGCGACGTTTGAGCGATTCGAGTTGGTGGTCGGAAGCCGGCAGCATCTGCGCCCATGACCCGGGCTTCGACGAGGGAGCGGTGGTCCCGCCGATCTACCAGACCTCGTTGTTCACCTTCGGCTCCTATGCCGAGATGCGCCAGGTCTTCGCCGGCGAGAAGCAGCGGTCCATCTACAGCCGGGTGGGCAACCCGAGCGTGCGGGTGTTCGAGGAGAAGCTGGCGCGCCTGGAAGGCACTGAGAGCGCCCGGGCGTTCGCCTCGGGCATGGCGGCGATCAGCGGCACCGTCCTGGCCCATGTAGCGAGCGGCGACCGGATCGTGGCGGTGCGCCACCTCTACCCGGACGCCTACCGCTTCTTCCAGACCATGCTGCCGAAGTTCGGCGTCACGGTTGACTATGTGGACGGCAGGGACCTGGGCGCCATCGAGCGGGCGCTGCCGGGGGCGAAGCTCCTCTATCTGGAGAGCCCGACCTCCTGGCTTTTCGAGGTCCAGGATCTGGCGGCGATCGCAAGGCTCGCCAAGGCCGCAGGCGTGATCACGGTCGCCGACAACAGCTGGGCGACCCCGATCTTCCAGCGTCCGGCGACGCACGGCATCGACTTCGTCCTCCATTCCGCGTCGAAATACCTGTCCGGGCACAGCGACACGGTAGCGGGCGTGGTCTGCGGCAGTGCCGCCGGCATCGAGCGGATCTCCGCCACCAGCGTGCCCTATCTGGGCGCTAAGCTCGGGCCGTTCGAGGCGTTCCTGCTCCTGCGCGGGCTGCGCACCCTGCCGGCCCGGATGCTGGCTCAGGAGAACGCCGCCCTCGCGGTGGCCACCGCGCTGGCGAAGATGCCGGGCGTGGCGCGGGTGCTGCATCCGACGCTGGCGGGCAAGGTGGACGAGCGCCAGCTCATGGGCAGCTCGTCCCTGTTCTCCTTCGAGGCGGCAGCCGGACTCGACATCGAGCGGTTCTGCGACGCGCTGCGCCTGTTCCGGCTGGGGGTCAGCTGGGGCGGCCATGAGAGCTTGGTGATCCCGGCGGCGATCGCGCACGAGCAGGCGGGTGGCCCGAACTCCGTGGTCGACTTCGGCGTCAGTCCGCGCATCGTCCGCCTCCATGTCGGGCTGGAATCGGCCGACGCGCTGATCGCCGACCTGCAGCAGGCGCTGGCCAGCGCCGGCGGCGAGGTGGTGCCGGCCGCACCCGCGCAGCCTGCGAAGAAGGGCTGGTGGACGAAGAGGCAGCGGACCGCCTGAAGGTCCGCGAAGGGAAGGAGACGAGCCATGTTGAGGTCCATGGCGGCGGGTGCGCTGGCGCTCGTCCTGACGGCGGGCAGTGCGCTGGCCGACACCACCCTCCGGCTGACCGAGGTGATCACCAGCCCGCAGCGCACCGAGCATCTGAAGGCGATGATCGCCAAGTTTGAGGCGGCCAACCCGGGCGTGACGGTCGAAGTCACCTCGCTACCCTGGGGCCAGGCCTTCGAGAAGCTCGCCACCATGGTCCAGGGCGGCAACATCCCTGACGTGGTCGAGATGCCCGACCGCTGGCTGGCCCTCTATGC
>NZ_WUJP01000351.1 GCF_009806515.1 Geminicoccus flavidas
CGCCAACGGCCAGCTCGAGGATCTCTCGACGTACCTGAAGGACTGGCCGATCACGGAGCAGCTGACCGACCGCGCGGTGCAGTTCGGCTCCTGGTACAACGACACGCCCTACATGATCCCCTACGGCTTCTATATCCGGGCGATGTTCTGGAACAAGGAGCTGTTCGCTGAAGCCGGGATGACCGAGCCGCCCAAGACCACCGAGGAGTTCGTCGAGGCGTCGCGCAAAATTGCGGCGCTGGGTGGCGGCAAGACCGGCTACTGCCTGCGCGGGGGTCCTGGCGCCACCAACGGCTACATCATGTTCATGCTGAACGAGCTGGGCTCGAACGAGTTCTTCGACGCGGAGGGCAACTCGACCCTAGACAAGCCCGAGGCGGTGCGCGGCCTGCAGATCCTGGCCGACATGTACCGGGAGGGCTTGGTGCCGAAGGACAGCGTCAACTGGGGCTTCAACGAGATCGTGGCCGGCTTCTATTCCGGCACCTGCGCCATGCTCGACCAGGACCCGGACGCGCTGATCGCGGTGGCCGAGCGCATGCCGGCCGACAAGTTCGCGGTGGCACCCATGCCGCTGGGGCCAAGCGGCAAGTCCTTCCCGACCATGGGCTATGCCGGCTGGGCGATGTTCTCGTCATCCGAGCACAAGGACGAGAGCTGGAAGTTGATCGCCCACCTCTCCTCGCCGGAGATGAACCTGGAATGGGCCAAGGTCGTGGGCGTGATCCCGATCCATAAGGGGGCGGAGAAGGACCCGTTCTTCGACACCGAGCAGTATCGCGGCTGGTTCACCGAGCTGAACGACCCGCGCTGGCAGCTCACCGCCATGCCCACCTATCTGGAGGAGTTCGGCTTCTTCGCCGACCAGATCTCGATCTCGGCCGGCCAGGAGATGCTGCTGGGGCAGCGCACGCCGGAGGACGTCGCCAGGGAATGGGCGGCCTATCTCACGGAAGCGCAGAAGAAATGGCTGGCCGCGCGCTGAGGCTTGCCGGGGAAGCTCCGGCCGGGCGCCGGAGCTTCCGCTCGATCGCCGAGCCCTGGACCTATCTCTCGCCGACCCTGGTCCTGATCGCCCTCTTGATGCTGGTCCCGCTGATCGTCGGCATCGGCTTCGCCTTCCAGAACGTACAGATCCTGAACCCGTTCAAGCGCGGCTTCGTGGGCCTGGCCCATTTCCAGGCAATCGCGAACGACCCGATCTTCTGGAAGGCGCTGGTCAACACGCTGTGGTGGACGTTCGCCTCGCTGATCCTCCAGTTCGTGCTGGGCCTGGGCCTGGCGCTGCTGCTCTGGCGCGAGTTCAAGGGCAAGCGGCTGGTCCAGGCGATCGTGTTCCTGCCCTGGGCGGTCCCGTCCTTCCTGTCCGGCCTGACGTTCGCCTGGCTGTTCAACCCGGTAGTCGGGCCCTTCCCGCACTGGCTCCACGCCCTGGGCCTGCTCGCCAGCCCGGACAACATCCTGGCCGATCCGGCGCTCGCCATGTGGGGGCCGATCACGGCGAACGTCTGGTGGGGCATCCCGTTCTTCGCCATCACCATCTTGGCGGCGCTGCAGTCGATCCCGAACGAGATGTACGAGGCGGCCGCGATCGACGGGGCCGGGATGCTGGCGCGCTTTCGCCATGTCACCCTGGCCTACCTGGTGCCGACCATCGCGATCACCCTGTTGCTGCGCACCATCTGGATCGCCAATTTCGGCGATCTGGTCGTGGTGATGACCGGCGGGGGACCTGCCAACCAGACCCAGATCCTGCCCTCCTACATCTTCACGGTGGCGTTCCGTAAGCTCGACTTCGGCTATGCCTCGGCCCTGTCCATGGTGCTGCTGGCGCTTCTGTTCCTCTACGCCATCCTGATTCTCGAGATGCGCCGCCGGCTCCGGAGCGCCTTTTGATGGAAAGCGCATCCTGATGGTGGTCGCCGGCACCTCGCAGCTTCGCCGCCGCCTGGGCTTGTGCGGCCATTGGCTGGCCCTGGCCCTCTATATCCTGGCCGCGCTGTTCCCGCTGTTCTGGCTGGTCAAGATCGCGGTGACCCCGACGGACCTCCTGTTCGGCGAGGGCATCCGGCTGTGGCCCAGCAGCACGACGCTTAGCAACTTCACGACGGTGCTCGGGGCCACCGACTTTCCCTGGTATTTCCTGAACTCGGTGGTCGTCTCGCTGGGCACCGCCGCTGCGGTGACGGTGGTGGCGAGCCTGTCCGGCTACGCGCTCTCTCGCTTCGCGTTCCGCTGGAAGAACGCGGTGGCCTTCTTCCTCCTGCTGACCCAGATCTTCCCGCTGGTGATGCTGATCGCGCCCATCTACCGGCTGATGACGCCGCTCGGCCTGGTCGACAGCCTGATGGGCCTTATCCTGGTCTACACTGCCTACAACGCGCCGTTCGCCACCTTCCTGATGCAGAGCTTCTTCGAGGGCATTCCCAAGGACCTGGAAGAGGCGGCGATGATCGACGGCTGCACCCGCTTCCAGGCCCTGTGCCGGGTGATCCTGCCGCTCACCCTGCCGGGCATGGGCGCCACGCTGGGCTTCGTGTTCACCGCCGCTTGGTCGGAGCTCTTGTTCGCGCTGATGCTGATCTCCACCGAGACGAGGATGACCTTTCCGGTAGGCCTGCTCACCTTCGTTTCCAAGTTCTCGGTCGACTGGGGCCAGATGACCGCCGCGGCGGTGCTGGCGCTGATCCCGGCCTGCGCCTTCTTCGCGGTCATCCAGCGCTACCTGGTCCAGGGGCTCACGGCCGGCGCAGTGAAAGGTTGAGGATGCTGCAAGGTTTTACCCATTAGCAACTTTTCTAGTTCCGACGGATTTCTATCCCAGATCCCGAACTCGGCCAGTCAAGCGCCCCATCATTGCCCCTGTTGCCCGGCAGACGCAGATAGCGCTGTAGAATCATTTTTCCTTTTCAAGTTCGTAACTTCCTGTGTAACTAGAGATATACAAGTTCATCCGGCGGGGGGCCTGATGACGTTGTCGATGCCTGTACGCAGGGACGTGCCGCAGCACGACCTGCCCGATGTGGATTTTGATCGGCTGTCGCATTTGATGGAGCGGATCGACCAGTTGTCCGCCCAGATCACGGATGCGGGCCTGGCGTTGCGCTCGTTGGTCGGTGGCCGGCAGCGCGGCAAGGCCAGTGTCGGTGATCATGGTGGGCCGACGCCAGCGGGGACGCTGTTCCCCTCTTGACGCGGGCGCGCTGGCAGGCCTCCTGCCGCCATGCTCGACCTGAACGACGTCACCCTGCGCATCGCCGGCCGCCCGCTCCTGGAGGATGCGAGCCTGCACATGCCAGCCAACCGCCGCTATGGCCTGGTCGGCCGCAACGGCACCGGCAAGACCTCCCTGTTCCGCCTGATCACCGGCGAGTGGCATGCGGATGCTGGCGAGGTCCGTCTCCAGCCGGGCATCCGGCTGGGCATCGTCGCCCAGGAGGCGCCGGGCGGCTCGCTCACACCGCTGGAAGGCGTGCTGGCCGCTGATCGCGAGCGCGCTAGCCTGATGGCCGAGCGCGCCACCGCCACCGACGGCATGCGCATCGGCGAGATCGAGAACCGCCTGCACGAGATCGGCGCCGACGCCGCCCCGGCCCGTGCCGCCGTCATCCTGAAGGGCCTGGGCTTCGACGACGAGATGCAGCACCGCCCGCTCTCCTCCTTCTCCGGCGGCTGGCGGATGCGCGTGGCGCTGGCGGGCGTCCTGTTCACCGAGCCCGACCTGCTCCTGCTGGACGAGCCCACCAACCATCTGGACCTCGAAGCCACGCTCTGGCTCACTGAGCATCTGGCGAAATACCCGCGCTCGCTGCTCCTGATCAGCCACGACCGCGACCTGCTCGACGCCGTGCCCGAGCGCATCGTCCACCTGGAGAACCGCAAGCTCACCACCTGGACCGGCGGCTTCACCCAGTTCCGCCGCCAGCTCGCCGAGCAGCGCGAATTGCGCGAGAAGACCCGCGCCAAGCAGCTGGAGCAGCGCGCCCATCTGCAGAGCTTCGTCGACCGCTTCCGCGCCAAGGCCACCAAGGCCCGCCAGGCCCAGTCGCGCCTGAAGATGCTGGAGAAGATGCCGGTCCTGGATGCCGAGGTGCTGGAGCCGGACGTCGTGTTCGACTTCCCCACCCCCGACGTCCCGCCCCCGCCGCTGATCACCATGGACCGCGCCTCGGTCGGCTACGGCGACCAGCCGATCCTGACCAACCTCTCCCTGCGCATCGACCCCGACGACCGCATCGCGCTCATCGGCGCCAACGGCAACGGCAAGTCGACCTTCGCCAAGCTGCTGGCCGACCGCCTCCAGCCCATGACCGGCGAGCTCACCCGCGCCCGCGGCCTGAAGACCGGCTTCTTCGCCCAGCACCAGATCGAGGACCTGACGCCCGAGGCCGACGCCATCGCCCATCTGCGCCGCCTCCTCCCCGACACGCCCGAGCAGAAGATCCGCGCGCGCCTGGCCCGCTTCGGCCTGAACCAGGACAAGGCGATCACGCCGGCGAAGAACCTCTCCGGCGGCGAAAAGGCCCGCCTGAACCTCGCCATGATCACCTGCCACGACCCGCAGTTCCTAATCCTGGACGAGCCCACCAACCATCTCGACATCGACAGCCGCGAGGCCCTGATCGAGGCCATCAACGAGTTCCCCGGCGCCGTCGTCCTGGTCTCCCACGACCGCCACCTCCTGGAACTCACCGCCGACCGCCTCTGGCTGGTCGACAAGGGCCGCGTCACCCCCTTCGACGGCGACATCGACGACTACCGCCAGCACATGCTGGCGGAACGCGCGGCTGCCACCAAGCCGGCCACGCCGGCACCGGAAGCCGCCACGCCCAAGCGCAGCGCCAACGAGCGCCGCCAGAAGCTGGCGCCGCTTCGGCAGGAAGCGGCGAAGCTGGAGCGGCTGATCGAGCGGATCCAGGCGGCGATCGCGGAGATCGACGGGAAGCTGGCGGATCCCAAGAGCTACATGAAGGGGATCGACCTGGAGGGGCTCGGGAAGAAGAAGGCGGAGTACCTGGACGGGCTGGAGAAGGCGGAGGGGAAGTGGCTGGAGTTGCTGGAGGAGATTGAGGGGATTGAGCGGGAATAAGCGAAATTGGCGAGAGCCGTCCCTAAACCTGCTCACATTAAGGGTCCTAATATACTTATTGGTATGGGAATGAGATAAAAGCTATTCGGAATCCTGTTCTTGTTATCACAATCGATTCTGGGCCGCTCATCCATGGAATATAACTTCTCCAGCCTGAGTCATGCAGATTTCGAAGATTTGGCACGCGATCTTGTTGGCCGCAGGCTTGGCATTGCATTTGAAGCTTTCGGCGCCGGACCTGACGATGGCATGGACGGCCGTCACATCGCAGGGTCCCGCCTGACGGTTCTTCAAGCCAAGCATTATGCGGGCTCGTCTTTTCGAAACCTTCAGTCAACTATGAAACGCGAGCGTATCAAAATCGATCGATTAAATCCTGCCCGATACATTTTGGCGACTTCGCAATCTCTTACTCCACCAAGGAAAGACATTCTCGTCGAGATTATAGGCGCTGCGATCTGCAAAACTTCAGATATTTTTGGACGTGACGAATTGAATGCGCTACTACGGGAGTATCCAGACATTGAGCGGTCTCATATAAAGTTGTGGCTCAGTAGTTCTGCCGTACTAGAGCAGATAATTCGATCGACATCTTTGAACTACACTGCGGTTTCGCAGGCAGAAATTCATAATAAAGTCAAAATTTATGCCCCGAACCCAAGTTTTCAGCATGCTCAAGAAAATTTAGAGTCCAATCATGTTCTTATTATTTCCGGCCCTCCGGGCGTAGGAAAAAGTACTCTAGCAGAAATGCTTTCTTATGCGTATATCGGTAGAGGCTGGCAGTTTAGTGCGATCCGAAGTCTTGATGACGGGTTCGCTTCCATACAAGACAAACATAGGCAGATATTTTTTTCGACGATTTTCTAGGAAGGGTTGCTTTAGATACTAAATCTCTAGCGGCGAAAGACTCAGATTTGAGCCGTTTCATACGCATGGTCCGGAATAGCCCGAATTCTCGCTTTATACTTACTACCCGATCATACATATTTGAGGAAGCTCGAAGACATTCTGAACATTTAGGGGACAAACGACTTGATATATTGAAGTACGTATTAGACGTGGGAATTTACACTCGTCGAAATAAAGCTCGAATTCTGCACAATCATCTTTTCGCTTCGCGATTAACGCCCGAACACATGAGGTACATTTGCGAGATATCTACATTAAAAAAAGTTGTCGATCATAAAAATTACAATCCCCGTGTAATAGAGTGGATGACGGATATTCTGCATTTGCGTGAAGTTACTCCAGCGCAGTATCCAGAGGCATTCCTGCGGGCATTAAATGAACCACATCAGCTTTGGGATACAGCGTTCCGGACTCATATTTCACCCAGTGATCAGCATTTGTTAATATGTATGTACTTTTGCTCGCAGTATGGTGTGCAAATTTCAGAGCTCTCCCAAATATTTAAGGCGATCCACTCCTGTATTTGTAAGACTTATATGATAAAACTTCACTTTGATGACTACGAGAATTCCTTACGCACACTTGAAAATGGCTTTATAAATATTAGAGGCAAGACGGTGGATTTTATCAATCCATCCCTTCGAGACTATCTGCGAAATTATCTTGGAAATTTTGATCTACTCACTGATTTGGCAAGTGCAGCTCCGAGGGCTGACTGGGCAAGTTCAATTTGGAAGCATGCAAAGGATAGGAAACCTTCAGAGACCGAATTAGCAAAACTCGCCGCTAGCTTTATCCAAATTGGCAGAAAGTTCAGCAAGCTCCCGTATCTACGCCCGCTTGATGGAAAAGAAAATTATTATCAGCAGGATGATTTATTGTTTTCTAATCGCCTTGATCTTCTTTTTGAGTGGTATAAACTGACCCATTTGAATGATTTTGTTGATGCCATTATTGACGTTGCGAGGAGTGTTCGTCATCATCTGGTGGTGTGGCGTGATGGAGAAACTTTGATACGTTATATAATTGATTTGTCTGAAGGCGAACTTGTTGATTTTCCGCAATCTGAGAACCTTGTTGCCCAACTTCGGATGTGTATCATTAACATGCTAGATCATTCAGCGCCTTTAGAGGATCTAAATAGGATCTGCGATGCTGCATCTGGCTATGAAGATTTTCTTGGGGATGAAGTAATGGACACTATCCGCACCTGCATTGTGTCATCTGTAAATGAGATAGAATATCTCGTGGAATCCGTTGAATCTGTTTCGGAGCTAGAGGAATTGACAGAGGCGATTGATAAATTATCTTCGGAGTTTTCTATTTCTGGCGGATCCCTTAGCAGAGCTCGCAAAGCTATCGGCGCTCGCATTGAAGAAATAGAAGCTGATACATCCGACTTAGAACAGCCGAAACTGCTCGATAGCCGCGGAGAGCCCAAGGAAGAATTCAATGATATCGCACTTTCAAGATTGTTCGCATCACTGGTTAATAGGCGAAGCTAGTTGTCATTCCTCATGGCGCCACAGGGAGCAGATATGCGGCCGACCATGCCGCAGCGAGCGCAACCGGGGATCGGTCAAGTGCCTGCTCACCTGCCGGGGAAATGGGGTCAGGTCTTGCATCCCAACACCTTCCCACTCCCGAGAGGTTCACAAGACATAGGGTGCACGCCCGGATTGTCTGCCGGAAACCCCATGTGTTCCGCGTGACCAGCAGAAAGCCATCCATCTACGCAGTCGCCGAGGTTACTGCGTCCGGCAGCTTGATCCGACTGCCCCAACGACAATCAGACCGCCGTGGATCGCGTCAGCCCCCAGTCGGAAACTTAACGTTTTGCTTGGAACTGGCCCAACCGCATCCTGGCGGGGCACGGGACGAATAGGGTCAGGTCTTGCGTTCCAGGACCTTTCAAAATGGGAAGGTGCGCGGCACCTTCCCGCTATCGGGGAGATGGGATCAGGAGAAATGGGGGGCAGGTCTTGCATTCCAGTACCTTTCCATCCTGACAAGCTTTACAGGATGTAGGGCGCCCGCACCCCCGGATCGTCGGCCGGAAAGTCCCGCGTGTTCCGCGTGACGAGCAGCAGGCCATGCACCTGCGCCGTCGCCCAGATCACCGCGTCGGGCAGCCTGATCCGGTGGCTGCGCCGCAGTTTCACCGCCCGCTCCGCCACCCGCTCCTCGATCCCGATCACCTCGAACCCGCCAAGGAAGCCGCGCGTCGGCGCCTGAAGGTCCGGCTCGGCGCCGACCATGACCTCCATCCAGGTGACGATGCTGATCGCCTTGGCCTCGTAACGCCGCAACTCGGCCCGCGCTTCCGGAACGGCGTTGAGGTGGTCGATCAGGATGTTGGTGTCGAACAGCGCCTTCACCATTCGCCGCGCAGCTTCTCCTGGTAGGCCAGGCCGTCCTGCCGGCGCTCGCCCCACAGGCCGAAGGCGTCGTCCTGCTGCCCGGCCCGCCGCCGCGCCAGATAGTCCTCGATCGCCTGCCGGATGAGCGAGGCCCGCGACCGCTTCTCCGCCTTCGCCAACTCGTCGAGTGCCCGGACCTGCGCGTCCCCGAGATCCACCAGCGTTCGCATCGCCCCTGCCTGTATTGCCTTATATACATAACATATATCATTGCCCGGAGACGAGACAACATCGCCGGTTCTGCAGCGGCCACTCTGGCCATTCTTCTGGTAGAGTCCCCGGGCAACGCGATCACGCCCAGGATTCCCGGGACCGGCATCCGCCGCCATCCGCGGGCCGCATGCCGCAGCATGGAAGCGGATTGCAGCAGGAGGTCAGGATGACCACGGAGATCAAGGCGCGAGCCTCGCTGCGCCAGCGCGCCCTGCACGAGTTCCGGGAATTCCTGTTCCTGTCCGCCTATCTCTATGTCACGCTCGGCGCGGTGATCCTGATGCAGACTGCGGCGCTGCACGCCCAGGGCATGGACATCACCCCCTGGGGCAGTGCCATCGTCAAGGCGCTGGTGCTGGCGAAGTTCATGCTCGCCGGCCGCGCCATCGGCATCGGCGAGCGCGCCATGGACGGCCCGCTGATCTGGCCGACCCTCCACAAGACCTTCGCCTTCCTGGTGCTGCTGATCGTGCTGACCCTCGTCGAGGAAGCCGTCGTCGGGCTGTTCCACGGCCGGTCGATCGCGACCTCGCTGGGCGAGCTCGTCGGCCCCCGCCTGCTGGAGACGATCGCCGGGATCGTCATCATGCTGCTGGTGCTGTTCCCCTATTTCGCCCTGCGCGTCCTGAACGAGGCGCTCGGTGACGGCACGCTTGCGCGGATGTTCCTTGGCACCCGCGCCCCGGCCCCCGCGCCCGAACGCTAGGGTGGTGCCGATGGAAGCGGGGAATACGCGGCCGTTCAGCCACTGAACCCGAACTGCCAGACGACCACCGGCACCGCGAGCAGCAGGATCAGCGACAGGATGACGAGGCCGCCGTCCCGGGTCAGGAGGCCGGCGGCGAACAGGGCGATCACGGCCGAGGCGATCGAGCCCGAGGTCGGGATCACCTCCATGAACGGCATGAACAGCGTCAGCGCCAGGATCAGCAGGAGCGGCAGGAGGATCCAGGGGCGGTGCACCAGGAAGGTGAGCCGCGCCTTCAGGAACCGCTCGACGAAGCCCAGCGGCTTGCGCAGCCAGCCGATCCCCTTGCAGAGCTTGGCGCTGGACATGCGCCGGCGGGTGATGAAGCCCGGCAGCCAGACGGTCTTCCGCCCGAAGACCATCTGCACGACCAGGATGAACACGATCCCCGCCACGACCGCGGTGATGCCGGGAATGGCGCTGGCCGGCGAGGTGGAGATCAGGGAGAAGATCAGCATCAGCGCCGCGAACGACCGGTCGCCAAGTTGCTCGACCACGTTCTGGACGGTGATGTGCTCCCCCTGGACCGCCTGCTCCAGCTGGTCGAGCGTGTCGCTGAGGGTGTGGGTGGATTCCTGGGCCATGCTTCACCTTGCTGGCCCTCCCAACACGTTTCTCCGCAGAACAGTTCCGCCTCATGGAGGAACCGGGCCACGGGAAAGCGGGGTCAGGTCTCTCTCGTCAGATCAGCCTCTCGGCGGGATCCCCAGGAACTTGCGCATCCAGCGCACGACCTCCGCCTCGTTGTTGATATAGACATAGTGCGGAGCGCCCGGCAGCGTGTACGTGTTGGCCTCGTTGCCCCGGGCGAACTTCCTGACCGTCCGCCGGAACCAGGCGGCGATCTCGGGCCAGGCCTTGTCGAACTGGGCCTTCTCCGCCCGGCTCAGATACCAGTACCAGGACTGGCGGTCGCGCAGCGTGTAGGGCGCGAAGATGCCGAGCCGC